>DATHPB010000324.1:0-3233 GCA_035484295.1 Cytophagaceae bacterium | reverse complement strand
AAAAACTATTTCCCAAATCATAATGCTCAGCAATATTTTTACGGGAACCATTGACCGTATTTTTTCTCGATAAATGATACCAACGGTTTATCTTTGAAAACACATTCGTAATGAACGAACTGGTTTTCGTTCCGCTGATGGAAGGATTATTGTCCATGTTAAGTATAAACCAGGAGACTACATCGACAATGTTTTTTGTTCCCCAATCTCCATCTATGTACGATTCTGCAAAGCCAATGTCTCCATACATCACACATTTCTTGAAGAAAGAAGACCTGTAAATGGCTATGTTTGCCGAGACCGGTTCTTCTCCATCTCCGAAATACAGATGCTCACCATTAGGCATTGCCACATGCAGTCTGCCTTTGGTCATTTTGCCGAATGCTCTCAGCACAACTAACTCAACCAAAGAGAATTTGAGGTTTCCAATCAATGACAATGAAGTATCCATAACCGTTAAAGTTTAATGTATTGTTGTTGAAATTGTAGATCTTGATTTTTCTTATAATAAGGTATTTTCTTCAGGTAAATTAAAAATGCCTGCCAGTGAATGAGTATAATCACTTTTAACGTAATGAAAGGAATAGACAGAAATCGTTTCAGTAGATTGACATCTGAAAATTCTTCCTTCTTTCCCGAAATAGAACTCAATAGAAACCTCTCTCCCTTTGCATCAGTGTAATCGTCTACACGTTGCAAGATTTTATCTTCAGGCACTTTTAAGATGAAATGAAACCATGCATCCGTTTTCGAAAAAGGAGACACATAGAAATTTTTAGGCACCATTGTTGAAAAGGTATCACCTGTTTTGCATGCTGAATCCAGCAGGTACAGTTTCATTTCACCAAATGTATTCGACACTTCGGCAATGGCACAAAAAGGTTGATCCTCTTTGTCAAATAAATAATAAAAGGAAACGGGATTGAACAAGTATCCCATCGTTGTCAAATTACTCAGCAATGTGATTCGATGAGGAACAGTATGAATTCCCTTACTTCTTATATATTCGGTCATTTTCAACTTTACAGAAGAAATTCTGTCTATTTTGCTATCTACCGCATTTGCATGGTCTTTATTGTAAAAGCTAAACAAGTTGAATCTATTCCACCCAAACAACTGATGTTTCTTAGCCAGCAAGTCTATCTCATCCAGGTCTATATAAAACATAAATACATCGTAACTGAACTTGTTCTTTTTAGGAACCAGCCTATGATGCATTACCGAACATTTATAGATGCAAGAGTTCATCGTCAAATCATTATTCTTTCAACTATTTACGAAATGACCTAAAGCAATGGATTTACAAGTATCAAATTTTAACACTTATTCTTCCCAACAATCCTTGCCTAGGAGCTTCGTACACAAATTCACTGCTGATGTAAAGGCATCCTCATGAAATCCGTATTTAAAATAACTTCCACAGAAATACACTTGTCCATTTTCATTCAATTTGTGAAGTTCGCCTTGAGCTTTGTAAGCTTCCGGAGTGAAGATGGGATGCTCGTATTCTATCGTTTTTAAGATCTTGGCAGGATCAACAGTATTGGGTTGATTGATGGATAAAAAGTAATCGTTCTTTTTAGAAATGTCCTGCAACTTATTCATGTAGTAAATGGTATGCGCTACCAATTCATTTTTCACCGTTTCAATGCGATAGTTCCAAGCCGACCAGGTTTTCCTGATTTTAGGCATCAAGGAAACATCCGTGTGAAGAGTGGCTATATTTTTTTGATACTCAAAATTACCCAACAAATATTTTTCCAGTGCAGTCGCATCATTACCAAGCAGACCCAACGCCTGATCAGCATGGCATGCAAGGATAACTTTATCAAATTCGGTTTCTCCTCCACAATCGTCGTATACTTTTACCTTATCACCTATACGAGTAACTTTTTGTACGCCTGTATTTATTTTGATCTGATCTTTAAATGGAGCAATCAGTTTATCACGATAAGCCCAGCTTCCGTTACGAACAGTTTTCCATTGGTACTGTGTAGACAATCCAAGTAATCCATGATTCTTAAAGAAACGGACGAGAGCCACCGCAGGAAACTTGATAGTGATATCCGTTGGTGTAGACCAAAGTGCCGAGCTCATTGGTGCCAGGTATTTGTAAAGGAAATCGTCGCTATAACCTTCTTCTTTCACATAATCCAGCATGGAATATTTCTCATAGATCGGATTGTCCAGTATTTTAGTACACTCTTTATTGAAGCGACCGATCTCCAGGATGAACTTGATAAATTTAGGACTGAATATATTCTTACGCTGAGCAAAAATAAGATTCAAGCTGGAGCCACAGTATTCTATGTTACTTGGTACGTGCTGTACGCTGAACGACATGTCTGTATTGTAGACATCTACATTCAGTTTTTTAAATAAGCGAACAAGATTGGGATAAGTAATGTCGTTGAACACAATGAAACCGGTATCAACAGGTTTATCGTTTTCTACATAAGCCGTATTGGTGTGTCCACCCACGTAATTATTCTGTTCAAAGAAAGTGAGGTTATGTTTTTTGTGTAAAAAATGGCCGCATCCCATCCCGGCAATGCCCGTGCCTATAATTGCTATGTTCATATTTTCTTTCACCGAATTAAGGACCAACCTTAGGATACATGATTTTCACTAAATAGCTTTTCCCCCTCTTATCGTTGATATTAGAAAGTCCTTCGTATTTTAAAATTCTTTTGGTAGATACCTTATAAGTGACATGTATGGGATCCACTAATTTTCTCAATAAAAAATTATCCGGTTCCATTTTGAACACTACAACATCTGTTGTTTCCGATTCCTTATATAACCTGAAAGAAAAATAATCCAATTGAGAAGGTACTGCAAAATTAAATACCAGTGTTTCTCCGTTCGTCAATTTTTTCCAGTTGTTTTTGATGTAGTAATTAAAACCTCCGTCTACTACTAGGTTTTCAGGGACATCAATGAATTTCGTCTTTACTTTTTCTGTTTTATTTTTTCTGAATTTAAAAACCAGTTTATGATTGTTAAAGGAAACACCTTCGGTATACCCGTCACGGTAATCGTTCTGTTCGAACGAAGGTGTCACTTTATTTTCCGAATAATTAATCACCTTCTTTGCAATAATAGCCCCCACCGAATCTCTGTACTGAATGACCGTTTCTTTCAACACGTGATGCTCCGTTATTTCTTTATGTTCTTCTACATAATAAAATCGATTCGATTTTAAATCTGTAGCAATGCCTTTATAGGTGAGG
>DATHPB010000323.1:0-5413 GCA_035484295.1 Cytophagaceae bacterium | reverse complement strand
ACGACCAATCATTGTGTTGACTTGTTAACAATTCCATTAGTAACCTACAGTCTTCAAAACCTGCATTCATGCCTTGTCCATAGAAAGGAACTATACCGTGTGCCGCATCACCAACGAGCAGCCACTCTTCGAAAGACCATTGGTTGCTATACACATTCGACAAATAAGATATAGGATTGGAAGTGTATTGATGGTACAAGTTTGTCAGAAGCGGATAAGCATCTGCAAAGTGTGTTCGAAAAAAATCGGTTATAGATTGCTCATTGTCTAATTTTTCAAAAGAATGATCTTCCTTCTTATAAGGAAAGAACAGTGTACCGGTATAACTACCATCGAAGTTTGGCAGAGCGATCAACATGTATTCTCCTCTCGGCCAGATATGCAATGCAGTAAAGGGTTCTACCAATAACCCTTTATCGGCGGGTATGTCAAGCTCCTTGTAGCCATGATCTATGCGTTCTATGTGGGATTGACAAAGCCCTTGCTTTTCGAGTGATCCTCTGATTTTTGAAAAAACACCATCGGCAGCAAACAACACCGGAGCATCTATGGTCAAAGAATTTTCTTTGTGTAGCACGTGTAAAGTCTTTGAGGCGAAGTGCGTTTCTTCTATGCTGTGTTCAAATAAAAAAGACACACCTTCTTTTTCTGCCTGACTAATCAAGCAATTATTTAAGTATGCGCGGGAAACGGAATAGATACATTCATTGTTGTTGCTATAGGGTTGAAAAGACAAACGACCTTGTTCATCGTGCATTTGACGACCATACATTGGTACAGCCTGAGAAAGAATTGCAGTAGGTAGATTCGGATCAGCTGCTTCCAAGGCCTTTAATCCGCGGTAGCTTAGAGCGAGGTTGATGGATCTCCCCTCACGATGTAGATTGATCCTGGGATCGGGCCGTTTCTCCACCACCTTCACACGGTGTCCTTTCTTTGCTAAGAAAATAGACAACAAGGAGCCTACTAACCCAGCTCCAGCAATGACGATCGTTTTTCTGTTTTCCATGAATTACTTATTCAGGAATGCTTTTGTGCAAAGAACTTCAGCAACATGAAAAATTTCACGGTAACTATTGTATAAAGGAACTGGTGTCAATCGAATGACATCAGGTTCACGCCAATCACCAATGATTCCTGCTTTCTCTAGTTCCTTGAAAAGCTGTTTACCTTTTTTATCATGGATTCGCAAGGATAATTGACAACCTCTTCTATCTGCTTTCAAAGGAGTAATGATACTGAACGAATAAAGCCTCTTTTCTTTTGCATTGGATTTACCAAGAGCGGTCAAGCACTCGATGAAAAATTCTCCCATCGATTTTCCCTTTGTATAAATATTTTTTAATCCGGCATCTTTAAAAAGATGTAGAGATACCCTTTGCGTAGCCATGTTGAAAACAGGAGCATTGCTCAATTGCCAGCCTTCTGCTCCTTGCATGGGTTTGAAACCAGGTTGCATGGCAAAGCGCTCTTTTTCTGAATGTCCCCACCATCCTGCCAGGCGTGGAAGCCTTGTATTTCTGCCATGTTCTTCATGAATGAATAATCCACCTGCTGCACCCGGACCAGCATTCAGGTATTTGTAACTGCACCACACGGCAAAATCTACTTTCCAATCATGAAGTCTTAATGGTACATTGCCAATGGCATGAGCAAGGTCAAAGCCAGCAATGGCACCTGCTTTATGAGTAGCAGCGGTTATTTTTTTAATGTCTAATAATTCTCCTGAATAATAATTGACTCCTCCTAATAAGACGAGTGCTAATTGCTCTTTCAATTGAGCAATGGTCTGAATGATGCTTCTACTATCGAGTTTATCTACGGCATATAAGCATTTTTTGGTCGTTAAACCATGGAGTTTGACTACCGATTCTAGGGCATACAAATCAGAAGAGAAAGCGTTGGCTTCATACAAAATGACAAAGCGTTTTTTAGTCGGACGATAAAAACTGGCTAGAGCTAAGTGAAGATTGACAGTGAGGCTATTCATGACAACAACTTCTGCTGTCTTGGCACCGCAAATAGGAGCCAGTAGTTTACTAAAAGGTTTATGATAATCGATCCAGGGATGTTTGGCTTTCCAATGTCCCTCAACCGCCCAGGTTGACCAGTCTGCGCATTCTTGTTTCAATGCATCTTCCGTGCCTTTGGGCATGAGGCCCAAGGAATTTCCGCAAAAATAGATCGACTCTTTTCCTAATCCTTGCGGATGATGAAAACATGCACGGAAATCTTTCAATACATCTGCTTTGTCTAAGGCAGTCGCTTTTTTGAGAAAGACAGAAGATGCTGGGAGAATAGACATCAAGTTATTTTTGTGGAGGTTCCATTACTGTACCGCATGTCTTGCAAGTACGTAATTCTATTGAACTGTAAAACTTATTCATAACGATGGGCAGTTCCTTTACAATGTCCGTGAGATCAATGTATTCTTCGTACAGTTTGTGCTTGCAATTTTCACAAAACCACAAGAAGCCATCTTTTTCTCCATTAGTTCTATTTCTTTCAATGACCAAACCAATCGTATGAGCAGGTCTTTGCGGACAATGCGGAACTTTGGGAGGTAAAAGAAACATATCCCCTTCGTTGAGAGGAATGTCTACAAATTCACCATCTTCTATAGTGCGTATGTTGATATTCCCTTCCAATTGATAAAACAACTCTTCACTTTCATTGTAATGAAAGTCTTTGCGGGCATTAGGTCCGCCAACCACCATGACGATAAAGTCTTTATTCCCTTTGTAGACTTGTTGATTACCGACTGGAGGTTTAAGCAAGTGCCTGTTCGAATCGATCCAGGACTTCAGGTTAAATGGTTTGATCATGAATATAAAATTAAGACTAAGATTGGAAGAAGGAAGGGTTTTTTTGAAAAGATTAAGACAGGCCTTTCGACAGGTTGCTTTTTTATTAATGACTAGTATCATATCTTTACTGCATCATTTGAGTGTAGCTAAACATGCTGTCATGACAACAAGAAATATATATATGCTCTTGGTTTTTACAACCGCACTGTTTTTTTCTTGTTCTGTTCCCAAAGATCCTACACCCAATGCCCATCCTAATGCCAAGGTATTTACCTCGGTCATCAACACTTCGAATGCAGGCAATAGTGGGACAGCGAATGTCATTGATTCCGTATCTGTCAACGATGAAGTTGCAAAACTCGAATTGCAGGTAACGGGTACCTCTACAGCAAAGTATATTTACATAGTAAAGTCTTCTGACAACGGTGCGTTTATCCCGCTCTCATTTCCGACGATCACCAATAGTTATGGTATATTTACAGGAGGCACGACCAATACTTATTCTTTGATGGTACCCAATTTGTCCATTTTTACGTTGGATATATTTGTTGTTGTACGAAATACAACCGTCGCAACCAATGATGTATACAAGATCTGGATAACCGACAGTTTGACTTCGTTTACGATGCCGGCCGATCATAGAATCCTCGGTATGGCAACGATCAATTTGCTATACAAATCATCTGCTTTGCCCAATACGTATACCTCAGGAGTAGTCAGCATGGGAAGTCAGTCCTCAAAGGACTATGGAAGTTTTTTGGTTACAACAGGTATTATGAATGCGTTGGATTCTACCAACTATAATCGTTCTCCTGAATCTGTTGACATTAGATTGGTAACATTGACCGGCGGCAAAAAAGATAACAATTCCAGTGAACTTTGGTTGTATTCTCCTGCAGATATCTTAACTGCAAACCCTGCGGTAAGCGGCCAGGACGATTTTGTATTGCCTGTACATGGCAGTTCTAATACAACCTATTTTGATACGTATTCAGGTGCAATTATTTTTGATAGTATAAAAACGGTAGCCCCTCTTCTGACATTGCCGGCTCCTACTAGCAAAAGCGTAAATGTGGTGGTTAACGGTGTCTATATTTTTCAAACACAAGAAGGGAAAAGAGGATTGATAAAAATCACGTCAGCTAATGCCACGACAAATGTCAGAGGTACTGGATCAACTACTGCACAGGACATAGGTGTAGCGGTGAAGGTATTGGATTAAAAATCCAAAGGGTTCGTTTTATCTGTTGGGCTTTCGTCCAAATTTTTCATTTGCCTTTTGCTGGATGATGTCTTGTACGGGTCGCTTTTCGATTTTACTTTCCAACCAGGAAATGATGTCAAAATAAATGAAGGCTCGCTTTTCATAAGTGCTGTTGACAAGCAATAGCATTTGTGATTTTAGTTTTTCAAAACGTTCCATCAGATCCTGCTCTTCTACATCAGTACTTAGATTTTTCAGGAAGTTGAGAATGAATTTTTGAAATAGGTGCAAATCGTCTTTTTTCAATAAGAACCGGTAAGTAGAAATGATGTAGTGATTGATGATGTCGTAATTACCCAATTCGTAATGACAAATCAGATTGATGATGCGGGCGAAAGAGTGAATGTCTTCCCGTATATCGATGACGGGTTGGTTTACTATTCTGTTGAGCCATTTAATGGTCATCTTGTAATTGCTGGCACCAAGGTACATGCAAGCTATCTTGTACGTGAGGATCAAGGAAGAATGCAGATCGAGTAAACTTAGAAGTTCATTTAATTCCTTGTCGTGTTCATCCACTACCTTGGTCAAACCTTCATCAAACCTACCCGTCATGAAATAACGGTTGATCTCGTGCATGTAATAGTATTTAAGCAATGTGATGCGCATGCTTTCATTGATGTGAAAAGAAGGATTGCGGTTAATGGAATGCAACTTGCGATTGGTTTGCACAAATTCAGCATAGCGAAACAAACGGTGTTGTACGATCAGCAGTTGATTGAGCGCTTTGATATATGCTTCCAGTGAAGAGTTAATGATGTGCGGATTCTCATCGAACAACTGCACGAGCTTGTGTGCAAAGAGGTAGCTGTTTTCAAAATCTTGTGTAAAGAGAAAATAACCTGCAAATAATCTGTACAGATGAATTTTTTCACTCAACGATAGATTCTCCTCCTTATACCCGGGTAGGTTTTTGTAGAAGTAATCTTTTACACGCGTGTAATCTTGTTCGTCTCGAATGAATCCAAGGCGTGTATAAAAAGAATTGAGTTTGATCGATAAGTTGGCAAAAGTTTGAATATTATTGATGCGCTGACTCAATATGCGTACGTCTGCAATGAGTGCATCGACGCGCTCTTCAAGATCTGGACCGATGGTTTGCAACAAGACACCACGTTCCATTTTTAATATTTCCAATTGCTGTTCTAGGTTTTCTTGAATCGACGCCAACTTGCGGGCTTTTTTTAATGTTGCGAGACCTTGGGTATAAAGTCTTCGTTCAAATAAAATTTGTGCAAAATCAATTTGTTCCCGTATCTGTAAGTCGATAATTTTTGGTGAGTTGTATAATCTTAAAGCCTGCAATATTTTTTGATAGAGATAAGCTTTTTGATTGGCGAGC
>DATHPB010000322.1:0-5084 GCA_035484295.1 Cytophagaceae bacterium | reverse complement strand
AAGATGTTCGCCAAAATATTCAGACGACCACGGTGAGCCATGCCGATCATTACTTCCTGTACACCCAAGTCTCCCAAACGGTTGATAATAGCGTCCAGTGCAGGAATGGTTGTTTCTCCTCCTTCAAGAGAGAACCGTTTTTGACCTACATATTTTGTATGCAAGAAATTTTCAAACACAACGGCTTCATTCAATTTCGAAAGAATTCTTTTTTTCTCTTCCAATGCAGGATTGAAAGCCAAAGCTTCTTTCTCAATTTTATTTCTTAACCAAGCCAGTTTATCAGGGTTCCTTATATAAGTATATTCAAAGCCGACCGTACCTTCATAAATGTATACTAACGCTTCAAGTACTTTCCTTAGCGGTACTGCACCAATCCCTAACTCTGCGCCAGCAGAAGGAAATACAGTATCTAAATCTGCATCAGACAAACCAAAATCTGCCAAATCTAAAATAGCCTTGCGATCTTTGCGCGGTCTTACCGGATTGGTTTTCGATTTTAAATGACCTCTGCTTCTGTATGCATGAATGAGGTAATGCACCCTGATTTCTTTTTCAGAAACTGGAGTCGCTTTACCATTGGAAGAAGTCGTCGCAGCACCATTCCCATTGCTTGCTTTCGTTTCTCCGAATTTTTGAATAGAGAAATCAAATCCTTCAAAGAATTGTTGCCAGCTTTGATCTACCGAATTGGGATCACTTTTATAAGAGGCATAAAGCTCATCGATATAACTTGCATGAGCATTGGAGACATAAGAATATTTGTCCATGTGGATAAATGTTTTCAATGATGACAATTCAAAGTTAGCAAATGGCTTAAATAAATAAAATTGCCTAACCGCTTACACAAATTAATATTGAAAATCAACCATTTAAATAATCTCTGAGGTATTCAAATGCAGGCATTAAATTCCCTTTATTGAGCACTTCACAGCGAGTAATCAAATCACCATAAGGTTCTTCCATAAGATCTGGTAAAACGTTTCTGATAAATTGGTCGCCAAAATCTTGGGAAGCATCTCGGGGTAATTCACAAGGGAGATTGTCAATAGCCATTACAGTCACATTTCTGGGATCAGAAAAGGGTGCTTCCAGGTCAGAAGTAAAGGGATTAAAGTCGTAAGCCGGATCATAAATATTGGTTGGCTTTACGGTAGATGGAATAGACCCTCCAATATCGCAGGTAATATCAGAAATCAAGCGAATTTGAAAATATGGCGAATGCATATCCTTGATGCTGAACAGAGCAGGTGCAGCCGGATCCCAATAGGCAGTTGCTATCAATACATCGGCAGTAAAGGCATAACGGGGAAAAGTAGACCGATATCCTTCAGGATTGGAATGAAAAGCTGATGCATCAAAAGGTTTTCCGTCTAATCTTTCGTGATAATCTTTCGAAGAAAGAACCGTATAAACAAATTCCGTTGGATGATCCAGTTTCAAAAAAACTTCTGGATTCACTCGCTTCATCCCTAATTCATCCATGATTTCCAGCGCTCCCTTGCCTACTCTTCCGGCACCAGTAATGACAAACTTCAAGGGAGGCAACTTTACATGTTGCAATTGGGATTTAAGATCTGCCATGTCAAAACAATCGTAGGCATTTTTCAAATCAAACAGTTTATACTTTTTACCAAGCAGTTTAAAGGTATTGTAAGCTCCGACTATTCCTGCAAAGCGACCAAAAGCGATCACACGATTACCTTGCTTGTCTTTGAGCGCTTCGTAATCAATGAGCGTTATTTTTTTTTCTGCAATCTCCTGAAACAACCGTTGATTATGGCTTTGCTTTTTGATGGTATGTGAAAAAAACAAATAGGTTTTGTTTGCCATCAACAAATGAATCGGTACCTCTTTAATACCTAGTAAAATATCACAGCCTGAAAGATCTTCCTGTAGTTTCAATCCCTTCTCTGCGTATTCTTTATTGGAAATGCAACGCACATCGCTGGGTTGAATCAACAGTTCAATATGTGGATAGCGTTTCATCACTTCCAGGCATTGATCCGGTGTAAGCAATACCCGTCGGTCAACGGGTATTTTACCTTCTCTCAGGATGCCAACTTTCAGCGAGGCCATCAGTAGTTTTTTTGGTGTGGGGTAAACGACGATAGAATATAAATCCATACTCGCCACCTATGCGTTGCAAATTGGGATGTCCCTTCAATTCATTGTCCGCATCACTGCCCACCTTGGTAACAATGTATACAGTTTTGTCAATCTCTCCATTGAGCAACCAATTGAGATCTTCCGCAAATGGATTGGCCGTCGGTTGTACGTCGGCATAAAAGTAATGCGCATAACTTTTGTAACCGTGGACATACACGTATTTGTCTTCCTTTGCAATGCTCTTATAAAAATCAACGGCTTCTTTCTGTGAGATTTCTTCTACTCTGGGAACAACCAACGGTAACACTAATTCTATAGTCGCTAATGTGCCTATAAACAATGCTAATATGGCTCTATACACATTGCGTTTGGCATAATAACCAAACGCTAATAAGCCAGCATACAAAGCCACTCCGGCAATCCATTCATAACCCGTCCAGCGTACAGGCGCTTGAAGATTTGACCAAGTAAAAGGATCGTTCATCCTAATCTCTTGAATGAAGGAAAGATTCAACCATAATTCTTTATGTGCCATCACAATCGGCAAGAGAACAAACACAGCCGCCAGCAAACCTCCTAGGAATGTAACCATAAATCCAACCCATTTTTTACCGTACGCTTCACCTCGTTTCAATTGTTCCTGCATGATCCATGCGCCGATGAAAGTGATCGGGAAATAACAAAAGGAGGAATAATGAACAATCTTGGTATTGACAATGGAAAACAAAATCAACACTACCCAAAAGGAAGTCTTGATCCAGAGCAGATAGTGACGCAATACCTGGTCTTCTGTCTTTCGCAACAATCCTTGTATAGCGAAAATAGAAACCGGAAAGCATCCCAGGAATAACACAACCGCATGATAGTAAAAAGGTCCGCCATGGCCTGCATCCTGCGTTTGAAACAAACGAATCTGGTAGATAATAAATTCTTGCATGAAGTACGGACCATTCTTGACAAACTCCACACCAAACCAGGCAAAGGAAACCACGAACACAACAGCTGCATACTTTAAGATGTCAAGGAAGTTAACCGCTTTCCACTGGCGTTGGTAAATCCAATACAGCAATACAGTAAGTCCTACAATAAGCACTCCTACAGGGCCTTTGGTAAGCGTAGCCATGCCTCCAAAAAAACCGGCCAGGTAAATGTCGTTTGCCGACCAACCGTGATTGCGTGCTTCAGTATGTTTGGCCCAGAAATAAATAGAAAGAAAAATAAATAAGTTAAACGTCGGATCAATGATGCCCGAACGGAAATAGAAATGAGGAAGAAAAGACCCCGTATAAGCCAACACCCATAAGAAACCGAATTGTTCATTGACTACTTTTTTCCCTATTCGGTAAATAACGACCAACGTAATGATACCAATTATCGCATTAGGAAAACGTGCTGCAAATTCATTAACGCCAAATATTTTCATGGAAAGTGCCTGCATCCAGAAAAAGAAAGGTGGTTTTTCCCAGAACGTTTTAAAGTTGATTTGGACCTTAAAATAATCTCCGGTGATCAGCATTTCACGGGCAGACTCTGCAAAATTAATCTCGTCCCAATCAAACAAACCTACATTGCCTAAAAAAGGAATGAACAAAAGCGCACCCAACAAAGCAATTAGCATTTCATTTTTATAACGAATCATGACTTATCTTTTTTTAAGAATGAAATCAACGATTGATCCAGGCCTGGCCGCTGAAGTATTGATTTTCTATATTCCAGTAAGGGAAATACAAGTGTAGTCAAACTTACAGCAATCAAAGACCCTGCAAATACATCTGCCAGGAAGTGTTGCATGAGGTACATGCGTGAGAGACCTGTCAACAGCGCCAATATAAACAACCATGTCGTATATTTTTTTTTCACATCGTAAAAACACAAGCACAATGCAAAGCAAAAAGCCTGAGCCGTATGACCTGACGGGAAACTATTGAAGCGGTGAATTTCTAACCAAGGAATGTAATACAAGCCCTCTGTTCCTTGCAAATACACGAAAGGTCTGGGTTCTCCGTCAAAGAGAACATTTTTAAAATACTGTACAACAGCTACTACAAGTAAAAACACAATCGTAATTACAATGCTTTTTCGCATGTTCACGAACAAAAAAATGCACAGAAGAAAACATACTGAAAATAATCCGTCACCTATGTAAGTAGCGATGAAAAAAAAATAGTCCAGTACAGGTTGATGTAAACTATTGATCAACACCAAAGGTCTTCCCTTATACATCGACAAAAGAACCACCACACAAACCGCCCAGAAAACAGCCGTCAGTATATAAAAGAGTTTGTTCTTTTTGATCAAGTCAATCACGTATATTTATTTTTTAGGGCTCTTGGGTTTCTTTCTGACCGGTTCTTCTTCTTTACGATCACGCAATTTTTTATCGTCTACGTTTTCATTGAGAAACTCATTCAGTTTATCGATGTCATAAGAAGTAACTACCTCTCCCAGTGAGTTGATGTTCACACTCAAACCATCCAACTCAGGATTGATCTTGGCTTTGCCCTTATCGGATGTTTTTTTCTTTGCCATAAACTTCCCCGTTTAAATTACGATCAACTTACCTGCAACAAAGAAATTGCTTGTTGCAAACGGGCAACAGATTCTCCTTTGCCCAAGATAGAAATAATTTCCATTAGATCTGGACCAGCACCATTTCCTGTCAGTGCTACGCGAAGTGCCTGCATGACTTTACCCATTTTTACTCCCTTTTCATCGAGTACTTGCTGGAACAATGCTTTGGCTGTCGGTCCATCAGGTGATGTAGGTAATTTATCCAGAGCCACAGAGAAAGCCTCGATCAATCCCACCGCTTCGGTATTCCATTTTGTTTCTATTACCTTTTGGTCGTATACTTTCGGACGTTCAAAAAAGAATTGGCACTCTACCCACAAGTCTGCCGGAAAAACAATACGCTCCTTCAACAAGTCCACGACTTTCCCTAAATCGATTGTAGAAGTAATACCATTTTTCTTCAA
>DATHPB010000321.1:0-5556 GCA_035484295.1 Cytophagaceae bacterium | reverse complement strand
CAAAGCTCTTTATCAATTATACATTACACTCACTGAATATATCAACAACTGGGATCTTGTGGATTGCTCGGCAGCACAGATTGTTGGCAGTTGGTTGGAAGACAAAAAACGTGACATCTTATACCGCTGGGCGAAGAAAGGTCACTTATGGGAACAACGCATCGCGATTGTTGCCACTTATCATTACATTCGCAAAGGAGAATTTGACGACACCGTAGCACTCTGCAAATTATTGCTGACTCACGAACACGATCTCATTCATAAAGCCACCGGCTGGATGTTGCGTGAAGCAGGGAAACGCAATCCCGATACCTTGATTTATTTTTTGGCCGAACATCATGCCGAGATGCCTCGCACCATGTTGCGTTACTCGATTGAAAAATTAAGCGCTGACACGAGAAAAAGAATTCTGACTGGGAAGTATTTCTAAGAAAATTTCTTTCATTCTTTCCTCTTCACTAAAACAACAGTAAGTCATAAACGAAGTTTAATGACTTACTGCTTACTACCGTTATTTTTTTTCTAATATCGGTTTCAGGTTATTCAACCCATCTTGCAAATCCTTACCTAACATCTCGTCCATGTTCATGCATAATAACATCAAGTTCATGGGATATGGCATTTTGCCATCAAAACCCCAGGTTACTTTTGTTTGTGTGCTGTCTAGTGCTTCAGTGCTCATGTAAGCATGATCCTTTGCTTCAAAGGGTTCATAGAAACGCAATTCAAAATCCAGTCGTTTGCCTTCTTCAATGCTCGTGATTTCCTGTTCTCCTTTACCTACATGTTTTTCCTGACTGTCCCAGCTGGCCACTGCGCCCACCGTACCGTCCTTACCTTTAAACCCTTTTTTCATGGCAGGATCTCTCATTGCCCATACACTGAAATTGTCTTGGTTCTTCAAAAATTTCACATAATCGAAGACCTGCTGACTGGGTTTATTAATCACTATTTCACGTTTGACTCCATATTCTCTTTTAACAAATAGTGCTGTAACTAACAACAAGGCAATTATGCCAACGATCACTAGTCCGATGATTTTTAAAATTTTCATAGCTTGTTGGTATCAGGTTGATGGATAATAAAATTAAGGGTGTTAAATATTTTTCAACCACTGTCTTGCTTCTTCTACTTCGTCAAAGAAACGAATGGTCAACTTTTCTTTGTTCACTTTGTAAGAAATACTTTCGATCGCTACTTTATTAAAATAATGATCCGGCTTAATCATCGCAATGGCTTTAAAACCAAAGTTTATGGCACGAGGTAAAAATTCGGTATTCATCCATTGTTGATCTTCCATGCCGATCATGACCATGTCTTTGGCATCCGCCAGTACCTTTGATGCATGGTTCTTGATCAGTACATTCAACATAAATTCTGTACCTTCTCTAAATTGATTACTTGTAGAATAACCATCCCATTCCATAATCACAGCCTTTAATTCTTCATCAAAATAAATGCTATAGCTATCGGTGTTTGTTTTCATGTTTTAATTCCTCTTACAACTAAAGTAACAAATAGTTAAAAAGGTAACAAGTGTTAGTGCTTCCATCTTTTGGCACTCCATTCTTTTCGTTCTTCCTTGGAAAAGTACGTCCAGGCAACAAAACGACTGGACTTGTTGCCTTGCGACATCTCTATCGTTTTAATTTCTCTTGCTGCTGCCTGTTTTAACGCCCAGTATACTGCAGGCAGATTTTCTTTCTTGGAAACAAGCGTCGTAAACCACAAACACTGTGAAGACAATTCCACACTTTGTTCGACCATGCGTCGAATGAATGCTGCTTCGCCTCCTTCACACCACAATTCATTGTATTGTCCTCCAAAATTCAATACAGCTTTGGATACTTGTGTCCTTCCAAGATTATTCCATTTTCTCCTTGTTCCTGCTTGTGCTTCCTCTTGTGAACTATGAAAAGGTGGATTGCAAACAACCAGGTCAAAACATTCACCTGTCCTTACTACACCACGAAAAATGGTAGCAGGAAAATCTTGAAAGCGGCATTCGATGACATCGTCAAAGTCCTTGTTCGATTGAATAATTTTCTGAGCGGCTTGCACAGCCAACCTGTCAATATCAGAGCCTACAAAACGCCAACCGTATTCACTATGACCGATAAGCGGATAAATGCAATTAGCACCTGTGCCAATGTCCAATACTTTTATGCCTGTCCCTTTGGGAACCTCTCCACCATTGGTTTCTGCCAGCAGATCTGCTGCATAGTGAATGTAATCTGCTCTTCCTGGAACAGGCGGACATAAATAATTTTCAGGAATCTCCCAAAAGGATACATCATAGAAATAACCCAACAACGCCTTGTTCAATGTCTTTACCGCTTCAGGATTCGAAAAATCCACCGATTCATCACCGTATGGATTAACGACGACGAACCTAGCCAAGGAAGGACAACATCCTATCAATGCCTTGAAATCGTAAAGCATGCGATGCTTATTGCGCGGATGCAACTTGTCTTTTTCAGTAATTTTTTTTCCAGAAGGGTGAGACAAAGTAGTATAAGTTATGAGCAGTGCAACTTACCTTGCTCTTTACAAGATTAAAGATAAGAAAAATCGCTGTTAAAGGGTTGCTTGAATATAGTCTAAAAATAAAAACGGAGCGCCACCAAGCACTCCGTTTTACCTTATGAGTAGATTAAAAAATGGTTATTCTATGACAAGTTTCTGAGTAGCCTCGCCGATTTTTATCATGTACAAGCCTGCTGGATAGTTAGAAATATCAATTGTCATTTGTGTATCCGTCATTTCCTGTTCTTTTATCACTTCGCCAAACGTATTTACGATCTGAACGTGTTGAGTAGCTTCCGTACTCTTTTCGATGGTAACTGTTCCTTTCGCAGGATTAGGATAAACATTTAACGCATTGTTTACTTGCTGTGCATTTTCTGTTGCTGTTGCCGTACAGTTGAATAAAGAAGCGTAAGTAGTCGCAAAACCGTATCCATTATCGTTGTCAATGTTAATGGACCATGCACCCATGCCTCTTAGATCAGGATAACTGTTTCCCAAAGCATAAGCACCGGGCTGGTTTGTTGTCTGTCCTGTTAAATAAGGAATAGCCAATTGCAAGTCAGACGACGTTACATAACCCTGTCCGGCGGGATCAGCAGGTAACATCACGACTACTTTGCTGGCAGGCATTCCCTTGTAAACGCCCTTCGCACTTTTACAAGTAAATCCATAGATAATGGCCTCCGTCTGACTCAAGACAAAATCAATAGTTCCTTGATTATAGGAAACATTGTCCAAGCCAACTTGCGAACCTGCATTGTACAACTGTACCATCAATAAATCAATATCGTTTCTCAACGCTTCTATTACCGCAAGGTACGGTACACCATAAGTACTAGCCTCATAGCTTGAAAGTCCGCCCGTCACATAGGCTGTTTCTGGTACCAGCGTAAGGATCATTTTCTTACTGTACGTTGTTTGGTACCAGGCTAGTAGTTGTTGAAGCCCTGAAATAAGATTGGCAATGTGTGTAGACGGATTACTGATTGTACCTGTTTGATTAAGGTACGTCTGTTGTTCAAGGTCAATGTCTATGCCATCTAGACCGTAAGTCTGGATGATCGCTTTTGTTTTACTTACAAACGTATTAACATCTGTTGAGTTGTTTAATTTAAAAGAGCCATCAGATCCACCGATGCTCATCAATACTCTCCTACCTTGAGCCTGAACCACCGGTATGTCTGCCAGCAGGTAAGCATTTTCTCTGGAATAAAAACTAAGGCTATCCACTACATTATCGGTAGGGTTTCCATCTAAACCACCTGCTTCAAAAAAGGCCAGACAAATCACATTATAATTACTGTTAACATCCTTGAGCCTGATATCGGTACCCCAGGAAGTTTGGAGATAACCAACCAGAACTTTACAAGGAAGTTGCGCCTGAACCGTTTCTGAACCGTTAAGGAATCCTATAAACAACAGGATGCACAAGTAACTAAAATGTTTTTTCATAAATCTGGAAGCTATACGATAACACAAACATATACGATTATACCCAGAAAAAATTTGCATATTCTGGTATATTCTTCGCATTTTGCGAAAATGGCGTTAGCGCTTTATTTAAGTCATAAATGCTGAATTTGCAAAGTGAAAAACCTAATTTGCATACTATTCGGTAAAATTCCGTTAGTGTTTAAATTTAAAATAAAATACCAATGTCACTTAAAAAAATGATTACAATCGGTCTGTTCGCAATGGCGGTGGTCCTGTTAATCATTGGTGTATTGCTTTACCGTACAGATTCTCTCATTGTTGTTCCTTATCCTGCTAAATCTTCCATCGTGATTGATACCTATCACGAAGAAGGGCCTGTTTTTTCTGAAACCTCTTGTCACCGCACTGATACGGGAATAGAATTTAATTACATCCTGAACAAAAACTTTGGAGAACCTTTCGCTGCTGTATACCTTCGCGACACTTCTGAAGAAAACCCATTTTTTAATGCCTCCCGTTACGATATACTAGAAGTAAGACTTCATTCCAAAAAAAGCAAGCGTATTCCCATCACATTCACTATATCAAAACAATTGATATTAGGTGATGATACGATAAAAGCCGTTCCATACGGTGTGGTTGTGGATCATTATGGAAACGATACAACTTATAAGCTTCACCTCAAAGACTTCAAAGTTCCCAGCTGGTGGTTGCGCTATTACAAATTGGCAGAAAAAGACCTGGAAGCTCCTGATTTCTCAAAAATCATTAGTTTTATTGTTGGTAGTTGTCAAGCGTTAGGACCAGACATACCCGACACTACTTTTATTTCCAATATTCGTTTTGTGGCTTCTAATCGAAAACTGCTGCTGGTTATCGGCTGCTGGTTATGCATACTTGTGTTGATTGCAGCTTATCTTCACCTCTTCCGCAAAAAGAAATCCGTTGCCAGCCTGCAAATCGCTTATACCCCTCTTACCATTAAGGATACACACGACGATGAGTTTGGTAAAATTGTAGAGTTCATCGCAGGTAATTATTCCAATTCAGAACTAAGTCTTACCGACGTACAAAATGGCATAGGCATAAACGGCAAAGCCATTTCAAGATTAATCAAGGATAATTTACAAATTTCGTTTACTGATTACCTCAATCAATTGCGCATCACAGAAGTGAAGCGTTTGTTGAAAGAAACCAAACTTCCTGTATCAGACATCGCGTATAAAGTAGGTTACAATAACATTTCACATTTCAACAGAGTATTTAAAGCCATTACAGGTACAACACCAAAGGGTTATAGGGAAGAAGAATAGTTGTCTGTCCATAAAAATGATTCCATAGATCATACGATGCTAAAGCTATTTATATTTTTAACTTTCTTATTTTTTCAATTGACAGTGACAGGACAAACTTCCTATTTTTTTGAAGATAAGTCGAACGAAAAATCCAACGCTTTTCTAGAAAATGAGATCAATGATATCGCGATGGATCACACCAAACTCATCATGCTAAAATTTTCTCTTTTTGAAGTAGATACTTTACTTGCCGCAAAAGTACATTATAGAAAAAACACAAAACGTGTTCATATCACTT
>DATHPB010000320.1:0-3952 GCA_035484295.1 Cytophagaceae bacterium | reverse complement strand
TTTGCACGTAAGATAAAAAATGCATCGACCAGAAAAAAAATGGGTGTACCAGCTGTCAAAAAAGGTCTTCTGATCGATGCTTTTATTGTTAGTTGATTTGTTACGCGGCTTCTTTTGACAAAAGTTCTGCCGTATTTTTGGCGTTGAGTTTTTGCAGCATGTTTTTTCTATGTTGTTTTACGGTATGTTCGCTGATGTTTAGCACGGCGCTTATTTCCAAACTGGATTTACCTATTTTCAAAAGGTTCAGAATTTCCAGTTCTCTTTGAGAAAGGGATGTTTTTTTATCTGTCAACTTGATCAATGAAGTATACAGTTGATCATTGTCTTTCTTGGAAATCATAAAATGCATTTTGTCGTCTCGTTTGAATTCTGTAATGTCAGTAATCACATT
Source organism: Cytophagaceae bacterium (assembly GCA_035484295.1). Lineage (GTDB taxonomy): Bacteria > Bacteroidota > Bacteroidia > Cytophagales > Cytophagaceae > JACMQM01. Next base: position 3,558 of record DATHPB010000320.1, on the reverse strand, counting down.
GAGAGAGGTGACGGTATTGCCGTTGTGATCAACAGACAGTACATTCATCTGGTGAGCCAGCCATGCATAGTCTCCACGGATTCGTTTAGCTTTGTATTCAAAGGAGAAGCGTAGTGTTTTCAAGTCAAGATTATTCTTGTTTGTGGTATAAAAGGTATTCATAGTTTGGTTGATATTCTTTAGAAAAGTATCGACCTCCTTCGAATTTGAAATTTCATAAGCCAGCTTAAAAAGATCTCCGTTTAAAAAATGTCTATGGCCAAGTATACTGTTTATGTCCCCATTTAGAATAAAACATTTTTGTATGGTATAGTCATAGATATACATCAGGGTACCGACTGTATCAATAGCAGGTATCATTTCTTCCAGAACAGATTCATTTTTTTTATTGTTGTATAGCTCTGCATTTAACATCTTATTTAATTCAATCAGAAAATGCTCAGGAATTTGGTTCATAAAAAGCCAGTTTTAAATCAATGAAATGCCTTTTGGAGTCTTCTTGTAACAAAGACTGGCTTTTATGATTTCGTGTCGATATTTTTTAAAAAAAGTAGGAAAAAATCTATACCGCCTTTATTCTAGTTTTAAAATCGATTATAAAGGGTTTTATTTGAGGTAATTGAGTGACAAATAAAACCCTCGTAAACGAGAAGCAATTCTTATCAAAGGATATTAAAAATGTATTTTGTGAATGGAGGAATGGTGTATAGTAAAAGGTGGTGAATATCAAAGGCTGAATATGATACCTAATCTCATGCCGAATCTGTTGTAGTATTGTGCGTAAGGATAATAGTCCTTGGTGATGCTTAGGATATTGCCCATGTAATAAGGCTCTACAAATACTTTTATTCGTTGGGCGGGCCTTAAAATGGTTTTGACTCCTAAGGTAGCGCTGAATTGATTCCGATTTAATTTACCTGCGTCTGTTATGGACACTACATGATTAGTATCGGTATAACTGTTTAAAACACCTTCCGCATTAAGAAGCAGGTTATACACTAAACCTCCATTCAATAAGAAAGAAACATTTCTCTTGTTTCTCCTGAACCAATAACCGGCAGTTGCCTTGATGTCTAAAAAACGAGTGCTGTTGGTATGGATGAATTCCGTTCCGTTAGGAGAAGTATAATCAAGCTTTTCTTTGATAACAGAATAATCTGCGGCAAGCCCCAAGGAAATTTTTCGAGGAGCATAGGTCAGTTCAAGCCCATAGCTGTAGCTCATTTTAGATGCGATGGATGACTGGTATTGATTCAGAAAATCCTCGCATTTTGCGCAAGGAGAATAGTAGTTAAGCGTAGTAAATGCGGAGGCATAACCACTTAAGTATACTTTTACGGTTTTGACATGTTCTATGACCAGAGACTTGGTAAAGACTACAGGTTCTTCTTTTATAATGACCGTATCCACCTCTGTAGTTGCTGAGTCAATACCTTCAGGTGTTTGTGCTTTCGGATAAAAAGGAATTAAAAAGAAAATCAAAAAAAGTGCTGTATGTAATTTTACTTTCACCTTACTTTTTCTTAACGACTCTAGTGGTGTCATATTTTACTATGGTATCTCGTTTATTGATATATACCGTTTTCTTAAGTTTGGCAATTTTGGGAACAACTATGCTGTCTGTTCTTTTTTGAATAGTGGGTTCAACAACCACAAGATGTTCGTCGTTCACTTTTATGGCGGTGGAATCTACTTTGAGCAAAGAAGAAGAGTCCTGCGAAATTTCAGATGACGACGTAACAAAAGACTGCTTTCTTGCAACCGAAGATTTTTTACTGGAAAGAAAAATTCCTTTTTCATTGGGTTGTTCCGAAGGAACAATAACCGCGGTATCTGCCAAAGGACTGTTTTCATAGCGTTCTACATAAACTCTTTTGTGTAGGATGTAGTCTGTGAAAACATACAAAGTCATGATAAAAGATAAGGCAATGATTGAGGTATGGTAAATGTTAAAGTGTTTCCATCCAAATCTATAGAAACGCATTTTTTCCAAACGGATATCCATATCCTCAAATTGGAGGGTATCCGGCTCCAAGCTTTCGTCTTGCAGTCCTTTGAAAAGGTCGTCTATATTTTGTTTGTCAGAAAAACTCATAAGGTGTTCATGCCATTACTTAAGTCGAATTTCATTTTAGTCTTCATGACATCATGAAGGTAATCCCTTAGTGCTATGCGTGCTCTGCGGAGTCTGGAGCGAGAAGTATCTTCTTTTATTGCCAATGATTCCGCTATCTCTTTATGAGAATAATTTTCTATGCAATGCATGTTGAAGATCAACCTGTACATTTCAGGAAGTTGATTGATGGCATCTTGAAGCTCTTCTTTGGTGAATTCTGCATTCTCAATGGTATATGCTTCCTTTTCTTCATGATCGGAAGTGTTTAGCGGATCATATTCTGCATGTTCAATAGAAACGAAAATATGTTTTTTCTTTTTCTTCAGGTAATCAATAGAGGCATTGACAATAATCCGTCTTATCCAGCCTTCAAAAGATCCTTCTCCTTTGTAGTTTTTAATGGAATCAAATATTTTTACAAAACATTCTTGTACAATGTCCTTCGCATCATCGTACGAATTGACATATCGGTAGCACAAGGCATTCATTTTCCCAGCATGCTTTTTATACAAAGCCATTTGAGCCGCTTTGTTGTATTGCTTACATCCTTTTATGATGTCTTCTTCGGTAAGCATACTATTATTAATGACTGAAAAATAAAGATACGTGCGCTGGTTTTAACCTATTTATTATCGTTATCTACGAAAGTGATCTATGAAAACAACGAATAACGACTAAAATAGGGAAAAAAGCCCAATTAAGAAAAGACTGCTTTCTCTTTATTGTTTTAGTCGAGCGAAAATGAATCCAGCGTTAACTACTGAAAAAATAAAAAAGCAGGGTTCTGAGAACACCTGCTTTTGCAAACAAACAAACAAAACTTTTTGTCTACCCAATTTATTCCTTGTTGAAACGAAGAGGTCTTCGTTTTGCTCAGAAAGGTGTACGATTTAGTGATTAGCGTTATTTAAATGACCTGAAAGGAGAAACAAACCTTTGGTCAGGCTTGTGTTAGAATCAAGATATTCCTCAATTCTGAAGTAAATCGGGCGTTCATCTGAAGTAATTATGAAATCTACTGCAATTATCTTCCGGTACATGAAAAATTAATTGATACCTGAAAAATGATAACCTACAAAAGTTAGGCTGCTATTATTGTCATTTCAGGTTATAGGAGCTTTTGCTGTTGTCTTTATGCTCTACGGTTGTATGGTCCAAAGGAACAGTTCCTATTTTAAATTCTTTTTGATAACCTACTCTAGTTTTGTTTCCGGGAAGGCTTTCCATCGCATGTATCTTTACATAGCTGCTATCTCCCTTAGGATTGTCGTGTACGAAATGGTAGTCGAATTTCTGAAGATTACTGATGTCAGACGACGGGGTATTTTGCAGTTCTCCCTTTGGAAGTGGCGTCATGGTCAGGCTGATGGCATGTGAGGTGTCAAAGTTTCTTGCTTCAATGATGTACAGTATGGGATGGAAGGATTCTTTACTCAATCTCA
>DATHPB010000319.1:0-3861 GCA_035484295.1 Cytophagaceae bacterium | reverse complement strand
ATTAGGATGTTTTTAATGGAATTTTTGCAAAGACTTTTGTTCCGCGCCCTTTGTTTGTTACGATCTTGATAAATCCACCGATCATTTCTGCTCGTTCCTGCATGTTGGATATGCCGTTCCGTTGCTTATCCAACAAAATGCTTTCTTCTGTTACAGCAGGATGAAATCCCTTTCCATTGTCGATGATAGAAAGTTCAATCGTATCATTTTTAATTCCCAGTTCAATAGTTATTTTATCGGCTTCTGAGTATTTAATGGCATTATTTAATGCTTCTTGTGCAATTCTGTAAAGTCCGATTTCTATATTCTTGTCCAGTCTTCGTGAAATCCAGTTTGCGTCTTCAAATATAATAGTTTTGGATGTATTACTTGCTGTTTGCATACAAAGCAATTTCAATGCGGAAGCAATGCCAAAATCGTTTAGTACGGATGGCATGAGGTTAAATGAAATATTTCTGACTTCGTCTATTGTTTCCTGAATCAATTTTCTTCCTTGTTGAAAGGTTTTTATCTCTTTTTCAGAGGCAAAGGATTGAAAATTGATATTTTCAAAAGTAAGTTTAAGAGTAGTTAACAATTGACCTAGACCATCGTGTAGTTCTTTTGAAATCCGGTTTCTTTCCTCTTCCTCCCCCTGTATCACAGAAGCTGAACGTACGCGTTGTTCATTGACTTGTTGTTGGTACTTTTCTTTTTCAGCTTGGATCAATTCCATTTCTGCTTTTTTCAATGAATCGTTGATGCGCTTGGTTTTGGCTTCTTCCTTGATCAGCATGTCAATGGTTTTACGAATGTGCCTTACCGCTGGTCGAAAGACAAAGAATCCTTCCAAAGCCAAAACGATGATGGTAAAAGCCAGTAATGAAAGCTCCATTTTTTTCAAGTGTTCTACCCTGGCTTTTGCTTCGGTATCGTATTGGTGAACAATTTTATCCTGCTTGATGACGAAGAGTCTTTCATTATCTAAAATAACTTGTAGAGCAGCTTTGACGGAATCATCAGCTACATAGTCATTGGTTCGTTCGAACGTGTTTTTTATTAGAACGGTGTTGTCATAAATCCGATAAAAGATAGGGTCTATTCCTTTTAGCATGGAGTCTAATTCCAAGCTATTCTTTGTGACGATTTTAGTTTGTGACATGGTTACCATACCTTCTTTCAACCCTTTGTGGCACGCTTCCCAAATGGGAAGGATCTCTTCAAGGTCCTTCAGGTAGATTTTTTTGTCAATATTGTGGTCATCGTCAGTCAACAAAAGAATATCCTTGCAAACTCTCTGGCTCAGCATGCGCTGTCTGCCGGCAATGTTCACAATGCCCGAAGCACTGATCTGGTTGGTCAAGGCGTACTGCACGGCAGACTGCCCAAACACTGCAAAAATAGCGACAGCGGTTAGTGCAAGAATATATAAATGAGTAAGTCTTTCAGAAATGTTTCTTTCCAAATCCGTTCCTGTTTTTAATGCATCATCTAATGTAGACATTATTCAGGAAACTTAACAGTTCTCAATTTATCCGCTAATCGTGTTACAAAAGTTATAGTGAATACATTGGAAGGCCCAGAGATCTGCAATGATTAAATCGTTGACTCCACATACTATTCCGGCATTCCAATAAACACATCGTTACGTTCTATTCTTACCGGGTAGGTTTGTATTTTGTATTCTTCACCACTCATACATTCACCGTTATGGAGGGAAAATGTTTTCTTATGGTAAGGGCAAGCTACTTTGGGTATACCATCTTGATCTCCAAGCATTCCTCGAGACAGGATCATTTGCATCTTATGGGGGCATTGGTTGTCCGTTGCAAACCATTCACCTGTTTTCGCAAAGTTGAAGAGAGCAATCTGCTTGTCTTTGATTTTGACGCAACCGCCTTCGTTTTCAGGAATGCTGTCAGTCGTACACACCTTTATCCAGGATACTGTTTGTAATTGTCCTATTTCGTTTGTCATTTTTTTCTCTTCCATGTTTTTATATTTTAATAGTCGAAAAATCTTACAAGAAGAATTATTTCCAATCCACAGGGAATTTTTGTTCGCGTTCGGTTTTAAATTGTACTGAAGGATCGGTTTCATCGCTATTTACAAAATGCTTGAACCGTTTACGGAGCTCGGGATTTCTAACTACTTCTGCCCATTCACAGGCATAAGTATCCACCATGAATTGCATCTCTTTTTCCAATTGATCGCATATCCCTAAGCTATCCTTGATGATGACATCCGTCAGGTAATTAATTCCTCCTTCCATCTTATTCAACCATGTGGCTGTGCGAGAGAGTGGTTCTGCTGTCTTGATGTAAAACATGAGGAAGCGATCAATGTATTTTATACAGGTTTCTTCGTCGATGTCAGAAGCAAATAACAAGGCATGTTGGGGTTTGGATCCCCCGTTGCCGCATACAAACAGGTTCCATCCCTTTTCCGTAGCGATAATACCGAAGTCTTTCGATTGAGCTTCCGCACATTCCCGTACACAGCCAGATACAGCGGATTTCAATTTATGAGGAGCTCTTAATCCCCTGTAACGTTCTTCAATACGAATGGCAAAACCGACAGAATCGTGTAATCCGAAGCGGCACCAGGTTGAGCCGACACAACTTTTTACTGTACGCAAAGCCTTTCCATACGCATGTCCGCTTTCAAAGCCTGCGTCAATCAGTTCTTCCCAGATGTCAGGTAATTCATGTACATGAGCACCGAACATATCGATGCGCTGGCCACCGGTAATTTTTGTATAGAGGTTGTACTTTTTGGCTACTGAGCCGATGACGATCAATTTGTCAGGTGTGATTTCTCCACCTGGAATTCTCGGTACGACAGAATAGGTACCACCTTTTTGAATGTTGGCTAAGAACTTATCGTTGGTATCCTGAAGAGGAGCGTGTTTTAAAATCATTTCATTCCATGTACTTGCCAATATGGAAGCGACGGCCGGTTTGCATACTTCACACCCACAACCTTTCCCCAATTGGTCTAGCGCTTCATCGAATGTTTTGATTTCTTCGACTTTTATAAGGTCATAAAGCTCCTGGCGAGAATAAGGGAAGTGTTCGCACAAAACTGTTTTTACCACTTTCCCCATCGATTTCATGGTGTCGTTGATCAGGTCCTTTACCATGGGTACACATCCTCCGCAACCGGTTCCGGCTTTATTGCAGGCTTTCATTCCGGCAAGGTCAATGATGTCTTTGTCTCGCACTGCCCCGCAAATGTCCCCTTTGGATACTCCTTCGCAAGAACAGATCAATGCATCATCAGGTAACATGGATAAGCCGTGACCTGTGCTTTCAGAGCCTCCTCTGGAACCTAACATCAGGTCTTCCGGGTTAGGAGGAAGCACAATGCCGTTTTTAAAGGTTTGCAGTAACATGTTATAATTTTCTGCTTCGCCTACTAATATACCGCCGTACAAGGTCTTGCCGTCTTCGGAGATGTTCATTCGTTTGTAAATGCCTTTCACCTTGTCTTCAAACACGATGGTTTTGCATTGAGGTGTAGTTCCGTAACAGTCGCCGTAACTGGCTACATCCACCCCCAGCAATTTCAACTTGGTTGACATATCATAAGGAGCGAAAGTACGTTCGGTACCAGTGATATGAGCTACGGCTACTTCCGCCATTTCATAACCGGGAGCAACTAAGCCATAAATCATTTCTCGATATAAGGCGCACTCACCGATGGCATAAATATCCGGATGAGAAGTTTGCATGTAATCGTTGACCACAATGCCGCCTCTTTTTCCTATTTCTAATCCTGCTTTTAAAGCGACTTCGTCTCTTGGCTTAATACCTGCAGAGATCACCAGCAGGTCAATGTCCAATTGAATATTGTCTGTGAAGGTCAATGAACGAATAGTCT
>DATHPB010000318.1:0-5292 GCA_035484295.1 Cytophagaceae bacterium | reverse complement strand
CACATTACCATTTACATACTGGACAGCTATAAGTTTAATTTTTTAGCCAGTATCAAAAGTCCTTTCGCTAATTTCTGTTTCAACAACAGCATCATTCCTGTGCTGTTTGTAACGGTCTATTGCTTCAATATCTTTTTCTTTCAATACAAAAACGGATTCCAGCACAAGGTGGACATCATTCTGGAAATCTCTGCTCTCATTACCGGCATGTTGTTTATCATGCTCCTGCTCTATATTTATTTCACACTGACCAATAAAGATGTGTTCCTGTTGCTGGCCAACAACCTGGAAGGTCAGATGAGAAAAAACAAAATGAACAGGGTAAACGTGTTGAAAAAGTATAACACCTATAAAAAGAACAAGATTAAAGTAGACAGCTACATTGCGTTACCTTTCCGCATTTCCAGCATTGAACGCAACAACGGGATAGACAAGTTGATGATCATTCGCATTTTTGATCAGAATCATTTGAATGCAGTGATTGTGGAATTTTTCCTTGTCGCCATCATCATCCTGCTTGGATTGTTCAGAGACAACCCGCTGTTCCAGATACCCGCCGCAGCCAGCAGCATCCTGTTGTTTTCAATGATCGTGATGTTTACTGGTGCCTTCAGCTACTGGTTAAAAGGATGGTCACTGACCGTACTCGCCATTGTCTTTGTAGCCATCAACATGTTGAGCAAGTACAATGTCATTGATACCGATTACCAGGTTTACGGCATCAATTATAAAACCAGTAACAAGGCCTCTTATTCTTTGCAATCATTGAACAACCTTACCAAACCGAGTGATGTGATCCGTGACAAACAAAGAATGATACATATCCTCAACAACTGGAAAGCCAAATTTCCTTCAGGCAGCAAACCCAAGATGGTCTTCATATGTGTAAGTGGCGGAGGACAACGTGCTGCTTTATGGACCTTGAATACTTTGCAATATGTGGACAACGAACTGAACGGAGACCTGATGAAGCATGCTATACTCATCACAGGAGCCTCGGGAGGAATGATCGGTGCAAGTTATTACAGAGAGTTGTACTTGCAAAAGCAACTCGGCAAGATCGATGACGTCTACAGCACACAATACCTGACCAATATTTCCAAGGACATGTTAAATCCTGTCATTTTCAGCTTGGTCGTCAACGATTTGTTTTTCCGTTTTCAAAAATTTACCGACGGCAAGTACGAGTACATGAAAGATCGGGGCTATGCTTTCGAACAAACCTTGAACCGCAATACGGATTATGTGTTCAACAAAACCATTGCCGATTACAGAGAACACGAAGCCACGTCCATTATTCCGATGGTGATCCTTTCCCCTACCATTGTCAACGACGGCAGAAAGCTTTTCATTTCTCCGCAGGACCTCTCTTTCATGAGCGCAGCAACCACCAACATAGAGAAAGATTTAAAACCGAAAATCAAAGGGGTAGAATTTAGAAAATTATTTGCCTCCCAGGATGCCGACAACCTGCATTACTTAAGTGCATTGCGCATGGTAGCCACGTTCCCGTACGTGACACCCAACGTTCAATTGCCAAGCGAACCCACGATGGAAATCATGGATGCCGGATTGGCCGATAACTTCGGAATCAACGACGCTACAAGATTTTTATACGAGTTTCAGGATTGGGTGGAACAAAATACAGGTGGTGTTGTCTTTGTTGACATCCGTGATTCTGAAAAAGAATCACCAATTGAAGACAACCAAAGTCCTTCTGCCTGGCAGAAAATATCCAGCCCGATCAGTTCGTTATACAGCAACTGGGATTACTTTCAAGACTTGAGTAACGACAATGTGTTGCAGTATGCGCAAAGCTGGCTGAACACAGACCTTGATGTCATCGAGTTTGAATACATCCCTAAATCCAAGTATTGGCACAAAATGCAGGAACGTAAAATCAATCCGGAAGAGATCATCAAGATGGAGCAAAACGAAAGAGCGGCATTAAGCTGGCACCTTACCACCAGAGAGAAAGAAAGCCTGGTGCGCACCATTCTGGAATCCAATAATCAGGCTTCACTGAGTGAGCTCAAACGGATATTATTACATGAACCTGTAGATTCTGTATTGACTCCCTAACAACCTTCTGTGTTGCGTTATTTCATCGTTCAGTTTTTCCTCCTTTTTTTGATCAGCGTTGGTCTTCAAGCCAGAACTGTATCTATAAGCGTATACAATGAAATTAATTTTTCCATCATTCCCTTTCCTCATCTTGTTATCAACGACACCTTACACCTCGTCGGAGATGCCCAGGGTAAAGCGACTTTTCAAGCCAGCGACAAACGTTTCCAATTCAAAGTCCGTCATTTTCAATACCAAGAAAAAGCATTGACGATTGAACCAGGCAAAGACAGTCTGGCGCTTACTGTTACACTCGGCATATACCAACTGTACATACCTGAAGAATATTCTTCAGACCTGGCTCTCTCCATTGTAAGAGAAGCACAGGACGAAGCCAAACGAAATGATTTTTTTAACAGCAAGAACACCTCTTACAAACTCTACACACGCTTTACCATCGGCAGCGAACAACCGGATGCATTGAATACTTTGCTGCTCGGTGTCCTAAAAGTATTTGGCGTCAAAGCACCCAGGCTCTTTTCTCCCGAGCATCATTTGTATATCATGGAAACTAACAGTCACTTTTACCTTAAAAATAAAACCGAGCGAAAAGAATTATACACCAGTACCAAATCATCCGGACTTGCCTTGCCATTGGTATTTGCTCAAACCTCGCACGAATTCATACCCAATCCTTACAACAATTTCATTTCCATCAGCCAGAAAGATTATACCTCTCCTCTTTCTGACAATGCCCTTTTAAAATACTCCTATGCAATCGTCGATTCTTTCAACATCGATGGTGTACAATATTGGACCTTGAAATTCACCCCTAAGATCAACAGCAATTTCAATGCCTTGTACGGTTTGATGACGATCTCCAGTGCGCACTACGGCATCAAGAACTTCGTGTGCTATCCAGCATGGGACAATAAGAGTTTCCGTGAATACTGCTTAACCTATAACATCCATCACTCGCTGGAAAACTACAGCGTTCGTGTATCAGATGTGTCTCCTTTACAAAACAAAAAGAAAAAATTCTTCATACAGTCTTCCACTAACCTATATAAGGACCCTGTGTATGTAAAAACAAAACTCAATGAGTACGTGGTGGAAATCAACGATACCGTATTGATCACCCAATCTGATTCTATCTCTGGCTTCCATCGTCCATATGCATTGACCAGAGCTGATTCCCTTACCTACAACTATTACAACGAAGTCAAATACGCAAGACCTCTGCAACAACTTCTGAACATCGGAGAGAACATTTATTATGGTTTCATTCCTTTGGGAAAAGTAGATCTTGAAACTAACAAGCTGCTCAATTCAAACAGTGTGGAAGGCGTACGTGTGGGTATTGGTGGTGTTACAAACGAGAAATTCAGCAAACGGTTATCATTGAAAAGTTTTGTTGCCTTTGGTATCGCTGATAAACGCCTTAAATACGGCGCCGGTGCATCCTACAAAATCTACGCTCCTTTAGAATGGAAAATCGGTGTCGATTACAGCTATCAATTGACAGAAGCCGGTTCCAATGATCAGTATTTTTCTAATCCTGTATTTTCAAGCGAGCAACTAAGAAAATACCAGTTGACCATCATGGACTACAACAGCACGCTGTCGCTTTACTCCACGATACACCCCTATCAGAATGTCGATGTACACGTTGCCAGTGAATGGACAGACTTACATACGGATTACGATTATTTCTACAACGGACAAAACCTGCACCACATGCAATTCAACTTATTGAAAGCATCTGCACGCATCGCACCGTTTGAAGAATTCATCAAAGCCTCTGACCGCAAAATAGAATTGGGCAGCAAGTATCCGGTGCTTTATGCAGGTTTTACCCAGAACTACGACAAAGGTGTTTACAACAGTGGTTTTACCTTTTACAAATGGGATATTCGCATCGATCAAGAACTTAAGCTCGTTCGTTTTGGAACTACTAATCTTCAATTTATTGCCGGTGCAACGGAAGGTAGCGCACCTTATACCATGTTGTTTAACGGCAAGGGAAGTCTAAAATCACCTTCTGTAGTCATTCACAATAGTTTTGAGACCATGGGGTACAATGAATTTCTAAGTGACCACTATTGGGCCATTTTTATTTCTCATAATTTTGGTAGATTGTATTACCGTAGTAAACTGTTTAAACCCTCGCTATTGCTTTTGTATAACCACGGTAACGGATCGTTGAAGAATCCACAAGCTCATCAGGGAGAAATCAGGCCTTTCAAAACCATGGACAAAAATTATTCTGAAGCTGGATTAGTGTTAAATGATATTCTTTCCTTCAACTTATCCGGACTTAAAACAGGTATAGGTGGTGGTGTCTTTATGAGACTTGGAGAATACCAATACGATACCTTCGGTAAAAACATTGTTTGGAAATTTTCATTCAACTTCAACATATAACATGCCTGTAACTAAAGAACAATTATTTGAAGCCTTTGGAGAAATTCTGTATGCATTAGCAGCTGTAGATGGGAAGATTCAGCAAGAAGAAAAAGAATTGATCATGCAAGCCATCAAGCACCATCGTTACGAATACGACATCTTATTATCTTTCAAACAAGAAGTCACGAAAGCAAGAACCATCACCGACGCATTTACCAAGGCCATGAAAACCTTTCGCGAATACGGACCGTTTGATGGTTACAGCGATTTCAAAATCATACTGGAAAACCTCGCACAATCCTGTCAAGGAGTGTCTCCTGAGGAACAACAACTCATCGATCAGTTTCACAAGGAATTGTTGTCAAATTTTAGAATGCACGATTAAAGGGAATGGATAGCTCTAATAGGGGAAAAATAAAAGAACCAGGAAAGACGAATCCATTTCGTTGCTCCTGGTTCTTTTGTTTATCATCGATATTTTCCTGACTCGTTCTTTATTCAACGTTTTCTATCACCGGATCAGCTTCCACCACTTCGTCTTTCTCAAATCTCAGGTTATCGATGATGAACTGTTGTCTCTCTGATGTATTCTTGCCCATGTAGTAATTCAACAACTTGGTAATTGAGGTTTCTTTCTGCAGGATCACAGGATCCAAACGGATACTGTCTCCGATAAACTGTCCGAATTCGTCCGGAGAGATCTCCCCCAATCCCTTGAATCGCGTGATCTCCGGTTTGTTTCCCAGTTTGGCAATGGCTTTCAATCTTGCTTCATCGCTGTAGCAATAGATAGTTTCTTTCTTGTTTCGTACCCTGAACAAC
>DATHPB010000317.1:0-2247 GCA_035484295.1 Cytophagaceae bacterium | reverse complement strand
CTGATTGTTTTTGATTTTTATAATTACAGAATCGATATTACGCTTCCCAGCATCGCCTTAGCCCTTACAGGGAACCTGGTGGAGATATATTATGGTCTAATTAAACCCCTATATAGTAAAATTGTCAAAAAACTCGTAACTTCAACCTAGAATAACGAAACAACAAACCTATGAAACTCAACAATATAATTTTCGGGATTTTATTTTTGGGCGTGCTTTTCCAGGCAAAGGCACAAACAGCCTTATTTAACGTTCTTGCTTCAAAAGGTGCCGTTAAATACATAGCCGCCGGTACTACAGAGGAAAAGCCAATGATCATTGGTAAGAAACTTTTTCCTCAAGATAAAATTGTAGTAGGAGACAATAGTTACTTGGGATTGGCACACACCGGTGGTAAAACCATTGAGATCAAACGTGCAGGATCTTATGAAGTATCTTCTCTTTCTTCTGAAATCGCTAATCAAAACGCGAGTGTAAGTAAAAAGTATGTTGACTTCTTAGCTGGAGAGATCAACAACAATGGTCAGGACATGGCTAAAAACAAATACAAGTACATGGGTGTAACAGGTTCGGTAGAACGTGGTACTGATGCAATATTGGTATATAGTTTGTTGAATGAACCCGTATTGAATGCTCCTGTTACATTCAAATGGGATGCTAACGATAACGTTGCAACTTATAAAGTGAAGCTTTGGAATATTTTTGACGAAGAAGTTTTTTCTACTGAAACCAAGTCAAATTCCGTACTCCTCGATTTGTCTAAATTCAATTTGGCAAAAGAGAAAAATTTATTCTTAATCGTTTCTTCAAAAGATAACCCTACGATCAAATCGGAAAAAATAAATCTAAAATCGATCAGCAGTAAAGATGAAGAAGACATCAACAAACAAGTTCAAGAGTTAAGAGGCGAACTAAAAGAAGAAACTGCATTGAACAAATATGTGCTGGCAAACTTTTATGCAGAAAAAGGATTAACAGTGAATGCTATAGAACAATTTGAAGCAGCGATCGCGATGGAACCGGAAGTAGAAGACTTTAAAGTTTCTTACGGAGAATACCTGGTAGCGACGAAAATAAAAGACCTCAAATAATTATAAAGAGCTACTCATTAAAAATGCCTTATCGATCATGATCGATAAGGCATTTTTTTTACTTATAAATTAAGTTTAAGTTAAAGGACTTTCTTCAATTCTTCTATAGCCTCCTCTGATAAGGGTTTTGTGATGAAGTGAACGACATAATCGTTATCTACAATACGGTCTATATCTTTTTTATTATCAGAACTTGTCAAAATAACTACTTTCGCCCTGTTTCTTATTTCATCTGAAAAAGCTCCGAATTCAAACAGAAATACAAATCCGTCTACTACAGGCATATTGATGTCCAAAAAGATAAGCTCAGGAATTTTCTCAGGAGTTGGTATCAGTGATTCCAAGTATTCCAAAGCCAGCTTACCCGAATTCTTTACTACAATCTCTTCGCAAAACCCTGTTAATTCCAACAATCGTCTATGGATGAAATTGTCTGTATCATTATCATCCACCAGCATAACTATCTTCTTCGGAAACATAAGAGCTTTTTTTATTGAATATACAAATATTAATTAACTCTAGTTAATATTCAAAGTTTCATTGCAGATTTCTACCCGAGACGTAAGGTAATTTGACAAAAAAGCTGGTTCCTTGTTGATACATCGATCTTACACTTATAGTCCCCCCTAGCTTCTCAACAACCTGCTTGGTAATATAAAGTCCTAATCCTGAGCCATAGGAATCTTGTGAGGCCCGAAAGAACATCGAAAATAACTTTTCGATGTATGCGTCAATGATGCCAATGCCATTGTCTTCAAACTCCATCAACAACATTGCTCCCTCTTTGACTATGCGTATGCGCAAAAAGCTTTCTGCTTTATCTTTATCTGCATATTTGAAAGCATTGGATAGCAAATTTTGCAAAATCACAGACAGTCTAATCTGATCAGAATAAAAGGACAGCTTATGGTCAAACTCTCTGATGATTTTAACCTTTGAAGCTTTATCCATAAACTGAAGATTATCCAACGCCTCATCAATGAGTCTGTTAAAATCAATTTCTTCAATCACAACATCCAATCTTGAGTTTCTGGAAAAATTGGTGAGATCCAGAATAAAAGTATCAAGCTTTTGGATACTCTTTTCCATTAGGCCAACATACTTATGAATTTGAAGTTTGTTATCTTCCGAGTCGATCAGCTGTGCCAATCCTAAA
>DATHPB010000316.1:0-3132 GCA_035484295.1 Cytophagaceae bacterium | reverse complement strand
ACAATACTTCAACAGCGGCCTGGAAAGCCTGACCAAAGTAAAAGGTTCTATTTTCAGACGTGGACAGTTGAAACAATTCATTTCTCAATTAATCGAGCGCGAAAGTTAATTGTTTATGCCATCAATGACCCTTATTCTCATCGGCATCATGAGCATCGCCTCATTCATTGCCTTAAACAATCGTAAGTTTTACGATGCCTGGATTTTGAATCCTTACCGCATGGAAAAGCATAAAGAATATTATCGCTTTTTAACCTCCGGATTGATTCATGCGAATTTTATCCATTGGTTCTTCAACATGTTTACGTTTTTCTTTGCTGCCAACTATATTGAAAGCTACATGGGCGGATTTCATTTGGTAGCACTCTTATTTTTAGGTATTATCATTTCTGATTTTCCTTCCTTTACCAAACATCGCCACGATTCAGGTTACCGTTCGCTAGGTGCTTCCGGCGGTGTGGCCGCCGTGATGTTTGCCTTCATTATGATCGAACCTGTATCTACCATCAGTGTCTTCTTTGTTCCTATGCCTGCCTTTGTGTTTGGAGGATTATTTCTACTTTACTCCTACTATCAAGGCCGAGGGGAATCCGGCGACAACGTCAATCACAGTGCACACTTCTACGGAGCTTTAGTTGGTATCATATATATTCTGACGATTTATCCGACTACCGCTGTCACTTTCTTTGAACAACTGCTCAGCTGGAGGATCTAAATTTATTTCGTGCGTCACCAAGGCTATCTAAAAAGCCCCAGGTAAAATTTACCTGGGGCTTTTTAGATGCATGAACCTATGCCTTCCATATTCCCGAAATAACCTGTCATGTCACGATTATCCATCCATCTTTAAATCAAAAAGGTTCCAGTAGAAATCTACCGGAACCTTTTTTAGATGATTCGTTATCAAATAAGACTAAGCTTCCAACGGTTCAATAGACACGAACGAACGATCTTTGACACCTTTTTTGAAAACTACTTTGCCTTCAACCAAAGCAAACAATGTATGGTCTCTACCGATACCTACATTCTTACCAGGATGATGTTTTGTGCCTCTTTGTCTTACAATGATGCTGCCTGCTTGTGCAGACTGACCACCGTATACTTTAACGCCTAGGCGTTTGCTATGTGATTCGCGACCGTTTTTGGAACTACCCGCACCTTTTTTGTGAGCCATAGTGGTATTATTTTACAATGTTTTCGATTAAAACCTTACTTAAGGACTGTCTGTGTCCTTGGAATTTTCTGTATCCTTTTCTTCTCTTCTTTTTGAAGATAAGAACTTTATCGTCTTTCAGGTGATTGACAATTTTGCCAGAAACCTTAGCACCTGTAACAACAGGAGCACCAACTTCTACTGAACCTCCGTTACTTACCAAAAGGACCTGGTCGAAACTGATGGCAGTACCTTCTGCACCCTCCAGTCTGTTGGTATAAATGAATTTGCCAGCTTCCACTTTGTGTTGTTTACCGGCGATATCTACAATTGCGTACATGGTATTATTCCTGTTAATTTTTTTCGGAAAAGGACTGCAAACATATCACACAATTTCTAATAAAGCAAGTATTTCCAGATAATATCTCCACTCGTGGGGAAATAACTGCTGTGGAAAAGTTTCAAAGATTTAGGAAACCTCTAAATTCATTCAAATTCGCACAAGCTTTACTTAAAAAAGTGATGTCTATCTTTCTGTAAAATAGGCTTATTAAAGCCAATTAAACAAACATGAGGACATGCTTTTTGATCCCATTTCTTACATTGACAAACGAAGCCGATTTTAGCATATTTGTATTCAGGTCTAGAGGCCCGGAAAACAGCCTTTCTACTCTTGGTTGCGACAAAACTTTTGAGGAGGATTTATTGTTGCCTTTGAATAGGAATTCCCAAAAATAAAAACGATATTATTATTCATAAAATGAGTGCAAAAAACGACCATCTTAACGAGCCTTTACTAGCCGAAAACAAAAACCGGTTTGTATTGTTCCCTATCAAATACTCTGATATTTGGCAGATGTACAAACAGGCGGAAGCCAGCTTCTGGACGGCTGAAGAAATTGACCTGGGGCAAGACCTTGCTGACTGGGCCAAACTCAACGACGGCGAAAGGCACTTCATTAGCCACGTGTTGGCTTTCTTTGCAGCCAGCGACGGTATTGTCAACGAAAACCTCGCAACAGGCTTTCTGGAAGAAGTACAGTATCCTGAAGCAAAATGCTTCTACGGCTTCCAGATCATGATGGAAAACATCCATTCCGAGACGTATTCTTTACTCATCGATACTTACATCAAAGATCCCGAGCAAAAAGACCATTTGTTTAATGCCCTGGAAACCGTGCCTTGTGTAAAAACCAAAGCAGACTGGGCGCTACGCTGGATCACTAACGGAACATTCATCGAACGTCTCATCGCTTTCGCGGCCATTGAAGGGATTTTCTTCTCCGGCAGCTTCTGCTCAATCTTCTGGCTAAAGAAAAGAGGATTGATGCCAGGCTTGAGCTTCTCCAACGAATTGATCTCAAGAGACGAAGGACTACACTGCGATTTCGCGTGTTTGCTGTATACTCAATACATCGAAAATAAATTGCCTAAAGAAAAAGTAATGCAGATCATCACGGATGCGGTAAAAATCGAACAGGAGTTCGTAGTAGACGCATTACCTGTTGATCTGATCGGAATGAACTCAAAGTTAATGTCTCAATACATTGAGTTTGTTGCCGACCGCCTATTGTTAGCGCTGGGTTGCCCTAAGCATTATAATTCAACCAACCCATTTGACTTCATGGAAATGATTTCACTGCAAGGCAAAACCAATTTCTTTGAAAAAAGGGTGTCGGAATACCAGAAGGCTGGTGTAATGACCGACAAAGCATCAAACAAATTTAGTCTGGACGAAGATTTTTAGAGATCGTTCATTAATAAGGGAAGAATACTTTAATACATTAAAAAGGGAGCAAAATATGTTAGTACTTAAACGAGACGGCAGACGCGAATCTGTAAAATTCGACAAGATCACAGCACGCATTGAGCGGCTTTGCTATGGTCTGGACTTGAACTTCATCAACCCGATCATCGTAGCGCAGCGTGTGATTGACGGTTTATACGATGGAGTAACGACCGAAGAGCTGGACCATTTG
>DATHPB010000315.1:0-6337 GCA_035484295.1 Cytophagaceae bacterium | reverse complement strand
AAGTGATTGTATTGCTATTGGTGCTCTAGTAGTATCTGTAGGGAGTTTCATATATTCTTATTATACCAATACTAAAAAATATGAACTAAAAAGTAGTTATAGAAATACAATAATCTGCTGGCACGCAGATATAGTAGAAATATTAATGAGGTTAAAGATTGAAACAAAATCAGGAAAATTTTCCGAAGAATTAAAAAAAGAACTACTTGCAAAGCTATCTGCTGGAATAGAGACTGGCCGTTTCTATTTTCCCAATCTCCAAAATGGTTATGCTCCCCATAAATTACTAGCAAATCAAGGATTCAGAAATGCGATTTTAGATTTTTTGGTTTTCTCCTATAGGTTATATCAAAAAGAGGATGCAAACAAATACCTTCATCATGCCGAAACATTACAGAAATATTTCACTTCGCATGTTTTTGAAATAGCAAACCCTTATGAGTTTTTGAAAGAGACCAAGAAGCATACTAATAAAATCTTTACACAAGATTTAAGCTTTGAAGACTTTATGGATAAAGAACCTGAATTATTAATGACATATATTAAAGATTACAAAGCTTAAATCTAACCAGAAATAATTATCATATATGGAAGGTCTAAATACTAATTTGTTTTTATATGACTTATTGAAAGAATCCGATGACGCTAGATCAAATGGTTTTACAATAGATACCTCTAGATTAAATAATTTTGTAAGAGGTATGGATGAACATTACATAAGCTACCATATAGACAAACAAAACAACGTCGATGCCTATAAAATACACATATACTGTGAAGATGGTAATTGTCTCAATATATTGGCGAATTCGAATGGGTATTTTATATCCTCTGAATTAAGACAATCTTAAGACAAAATAAATTTTGTAACCATAAGAAAACCCTACTATAAACTAGTCGGGTTTTTCTTTTATCCCCCATATACCTAGAAATTTATTAAATTAATGGCTCCATGGTTCTACTGTACACTTATCTTGTACAAAGCTATTGTGAAGGTCGTCCATGATGTGTACCTTTAGCGATTGGAGGGCTACACATTGAAGTTCCGAATGCCGTGGAAAGCACGTTTAATTTTTAATTCCTATTGATTCTTTTATGCAGTTAACCAGAAGTTGGAGTAGGGTACTTCCCTTGCTCTTTTTGTTCATCGCTCATTTCTCCTGGGCACAAACGGATACCTCCACCTCCACCCGTGTTTCTGAGACCACTGTCCGTCAATTGCCTTTTGCCATTGCTAAAGAAAAAAAGATTGACCAGGAAGAATTAGACGCGAAGAAAGAGGGAGTAAGCGTGACCGGAATTCCCGATGTGAGTTCTGATCCCATCAATGGTCAAGGATTAGGAGCGGAAGGTTCTGTGTTTTTTAATGGAAAAAGATCGGATCCGTTTTTTGCCTATACACCTTACAGAGCAGAATTGAAAGTCGCTGTATTCATTACCAATAAGGCGCAGAAGGAGTTTCTTCTGGGCATAGACATTCCTTACATAGCGAATACCAAATGGAGATTAAGGGCAGAAGCGGCTTACAACGTAGATCCTAATCAACTGTTCTTCGGTGTTACGGAGAATTCCCTGAAGGGCTTGAATTATACCAATTCGTCGAATCAAGTAGTGAACAATGCTTCTTTTCAAAACTATGAAGAATCGCTGTCGGGAAATAAGGCCTATTATAACACCTATACCAAAACCGAAGCGGTATTGAATGTAAGCGGGGAACGATCTTTTTACGAAGGCAGGATGCGTTTATTGGTGGGTTATGAAATTGCAGGAATCAATATCAGCACACCGCTTAATGACAGTGCACTGGTTCGTCTGGAATCCCGGAACGAATCTCAAAACGGATACATTACGGGCTTTGGTCAAAATACCATTTCGCTCTTGCAAACAGGGATCGTATACGACACCAGGGATCTGGAGACAGATCCTTCACGGGGGATTTTCGCAGAGATTACCAACGAATTATCTTCTCAAGCATTGGGTTCTCAGTACAATTTCAATAAAGTATTTGTGCACGTAAACGGCTACTATAGCATCTTACCCAAGACGTTTAAGAAAGTAGTTTTATGTGGTAGTTTTGGGATGGGGCAGACCTCCGGCAATGCTCCCTTTTTTGAATACGCAGATGAATGGAGCTCAGAAGGAGATATTGACGGCATGGGAGGCAGCAAAACACTAAGAGGCTATAAGCAGGCCCGCTTTGCTGCTCCGGTCATGCAGTATACAAATTTTGAATTGCGTGCCCGTTTTTTACAACTCAACGTGCTAAAGCAACACTTGGTGTTTAGTGCAGTGCCCTTCTTTGATGAGGGTAGTGTATGGAATGACCTGAGCAGGGTAAACCACCTGGAAAACCTGAGGTATTCCGAGGGCTTGGGTTTGCGTATCGTATGGAATGCCAATACCGTCTTGCGATTTGATTACGCTGTTTCACAAGAAGATCACCAGTTCTTTTTTCAACTGGGACATACTTTTTAATCCCGCTAGCGCCGACGCCGTCGGTGCCAGCAGGTCAATAAAAGAAAACAATCCTTACTTCAATCCCCACTTCTTCGCCAGTTCAGCGTTGAAGCCGTCCTTGTCCTTAGGGTTGGGAGTTCCTTTGCCTGTTTCAATGTAGTTCTTCAGGCTGTTGTTGATGTAGCCTGTCCAGGCATCGTTGCAGACTTGGTAACATTCGTATTCCGGTACCAAACCTTCATGCGTGAATTTCACTTTGGTGCTTCCGTTCTCTGTAGAAATGTCAAAGACAAGTTTGGTATTGACCCATTCACTCTGATCCTTGATGAAGTTGAAGGCATTCTCTGTCACCAGGTACACCAGGCGTTTGCCCGGTACGGCTTCAATGAGTTTCATGCGACAGAGGTGAATGTCTTTGTAATGATAGAAAAACGTTTCGTTGAGTCGATCGGTAGGCCCTTCGATCTCTTCGCTCCACCAGCCACGGAAATTTTCAATGGCAGTAAAAGCTTCAAGAGGTGTTTGGTGAACGAGGATAGTGGCGGTATAGTCTTTAGGTGTCATAGCGTGTTGTTTATAGAGTGGTACAGGGGTAAAGCTCGTAAGAAAAAGCATCCATGTAAAAACGCCCAATAGTGGTTTCATCGGTTTTTAGTTTAAAGGGGATCATCTGTAAAGACTAAGCAGTAAGCAGCGGCGACAGTTTTTCCTGAAGGTACATGGTCCATGCCGGTGCACAGGCTTCGTAGCATTCCATGCTGGGCACCAGGCCCTGGTGGGTGAAACGCACTTCTGTTTGTTTCCCTTTTTTGGAAATGTCAAATACCAGCTGTGTGCCTTCCCATTCTTCCGGATGCTTGAGGAAAGAGAGTTCGCTGTGCGTCACCTGCCATACCACTTTCTGGTTGGGGATCAGTTCAACGAGCTTCTGCTTGGTATAATGTGCACCTTCTCCCGCACGGTAAGAGAATTCTTTGTGGAGTTGGTCGCTGGGGCCCTCGAAGCTTTCTGCATAAAGGCCCGACCACCATTGGCGCACGTTGCAAACGATCTGAAACACTTCTTCCGGCGTTTTGTCTGTCAGAAGTGCAAAGGTAAAATCTTTGGCCATGTGTGTTGGATTTGGGTGAATGGATAGAACAAATATACGGTCTGAAACAGACCTTTTAGGGTTGTAAAATGGACATTATGAAGGGTTGATTTGGACATGATAAAAGAGTAACTTTAAGAAACTTGTATGTTGTACCTTATAAGTTAAGAGAGCATATAGGCTGCGAAACGACAACGTACAAGCACCAAAAAGTAAACAAATTCCGATAGTAAAACAGCAAACGCTCACTTTGTTTTTGATTGAAACGCATCAATCGATGGCAGGTATACAGTAAAAGGCTGGTTCTATAGAGTAATCGGGAGTAAGCCCCAACAAACATTTATGAAACACATCACCATATTGGTACCCGATGGAGAAGGCAATAACCTGAGCAGCATCGTAGGGGCCTACAAGATTTTATCGAGGGCCAATGAGCAGTGGAAGAAAGCGGGGCGAAAGCAACCCTATGTCATCGAGCTGGCGGGAATATCAAAAAAAGTGAACTACTACGACAGCTTGTTTTCTGTGAAGCCGCACACCCATATTGCCTCCATTCAAAAAACGGATCTGATCATCATTCCTTCACTCAATCACGAATACCAGAAAGCAGTGAAGTCCAATAAACCCATGATCGATTGGGTGGCCGGGCAGTACAAACAAGGTGCTGAAGTGGCCAGCATTTGCACCGGTGCCTTTTTGCTGGCTGCATCCGGTTTGCTAAACGGAAGAAGTTGTTCCACGCATTGGAGTACGGCCACTCAGTTGAGTCATCAATTTCCGGAAGTGAAGGTCAAGATCGATCAACTGATCACGGATGAAAACGGAATCTATACCAACGGTGGGGCCTATTCTTTTTTAAACCTCATCATCTACCTCGTCGAGAAGTATTACGACCGTCAAACCGCGATCTTTTGTGCGAAAATTTTTCAAATCGAAATAGATCGCTACAGTCAGTCTTCCTTCATCATTTTCAACGGTCAAAAGCAGCACGGTGACGAAGTCGTGAAGCAGGCGCAGGAATACATCGAGAAAAACCTGCACGATAAAATTTCCATGGAAGAACTGTCGGCAAATTTTGCGCTGGGTCGCCGGAACTTTGACCGCCGCTTCATCAAGGCCACCGGAAATACGCCGCTGGAATACATGCAGCGGGTCAAAATCGAGTCGGCGAAGAAAGCCCTGGAGAACAGCCGCAAGACGGTAAACGAAGTCATGTACGACGTGGGCTATTCCGATGTGAAAGCGTTTCGTGAAGTATTCAGAAAAATTACCGGCTTATCGCCCTTGGAGTACAGAAGCAAGTACCACAAAGAGGCGACGGGAGGGTAAACAATCCGCTGGTACCGGCAGATCTTTTTCAGACCGCTATTGTAGCAATGAATAGTTCTGATTTACGTTTCTTTTCTTTATTTTTAATGGAACAAGCCATTGGTCGTTCATCGACGAGTAAAAAGCAGGAAAAGGACACAAGATGAAGCGTCTGCTTTCGTTAGAGAAGTTGACCATACTAAACGATAAGATTCAACAAACCTCTTCATGAGACAAAAAAATAAGTACTACGTCTGTATCGCTTGTGTTTTGACAGCATGGTGGATGGTAACGATGTGCAAGCCGAAAGTGGAACACGACATCTCCAGTCAAACGGTAACGCTCACGTCGCCTACAGCCCCTAGCATAGTAGGCTATACGCAAACCTTCAAGTGGGACAAAGTAGACGGAGCGGTAACCTATCAGTTGATCATTGCCAGTCCTTCGTTTGAAACCGTGCCGGATTCCATTTACCTGGATACGGTGGTTTACGTGAATCAATTCACCTTTACCGTAGGTCCTGGCAATTACGAGTGGAAAGTCAATGCGCGCAACGGATCTTCGAAAACCATTTACACCAGTGCTAAATTCACGATGAACATTTCTCCCATCAATGCATTGCCTGTCATCCTGTCTGAACCGGTCAACGAAGGCTATACCAATGCCGATTCGGTTGATTTTTCTTGGCTGTCTTTGTACGTGATCGACAAGTATGAACTGCAGTTGAGTGAAACGGCTGACTTTAGCGGCAGCATGATCAAAGATACCTTCATTTATTCCCCGCATTTGGATTGTAAAATTCCCTTGAAAGACGAGACGGCTTACTACTGGAGAGTGAAGGCCATCAAAAGCGACACGTCCAGCTTATGGTCGAATACCCGTTCGCTGACCTACGATACCACGGCGCCTGCACAAGTGGTGTTGAGTTCACCGCTGGACAGTGCCGTAAACGTAGCGGCAGTAGGCAATTTGGAATGGACGAGCCTCAGCTTAAGCAACGACATCACGTATAACGTAACCGTCTCTTATGGCGATTCTACGGTAACGATTCCTAAGGTAGCGACCAACAGTTATGCCTACAGTGCAAAGGCAGGACAAAAGATAACCTGGAAAGTGCAAGCAGAGGACCTGGCTGGGAACCTCGGTCAGTATAGTAATACCTGGTTCTTTACGGTGTTACCGTAGCCTAGATTTTCTGGAGTCAGGTCCTAAGAAAAAGAAGTAATCATGAACGTAGAGATCATAAAAACAGAAGCCCAGTATAAGAAAAGTTTGCAGAGATTTGAATCTATTTTTCTCTCTAAATCAAATACCAAAGAAGGTAAAGAAGCTCAATTACTTGCTTTAGTTATCAAAGATTATGAAGACAAGCACTACAAAATAGAATCTCCGGATCCGGTGGAGGCCATTAAGTTTCGTATGGCACAAATGAACATATCTAAAACGGAATTAGGGGAGATATTGGGTTATAAAAGCCGTGTT
>DATHPB010000314.1:0-5543 GCA_035484295.1 Cytophagaceae bacterium | reverse complement strand
GTTTGGCTGGACACCGACATACCATCCAAAGCCCGAAAAATTGCGGCAATGGGTGTCAAAACAAGTCGTTGGGTAAGCATGCATGGACTGGCATTCAACATACAGGTCCTATTGGGACACTTCAACATGATCTTACCTTGTGGCATCGCAGATAAAGCCGTTACCTCCATGCATTTGGAAACAACGCAACACCTTGCGTTCGATGACGTAAAAGTCAAATTAGTGGGACATTTAGCGTCTTTGTTTGAAATGACGCTTGAAAAAAAATAACACATGAAAAAAGATATCCTATTCCCTACCGTAAAAGGAGTATACATAGCCATTGCACGTGGAGAACAACATACTGAAGAATCCAGTCTGTGGCAGGTAATCTTGATCAACGAAAACGACTATGCTTTAGAAAGTGTTACCATCAGTTCCAGAGGCTATGGACAATTAGAAGACAAGGAAGTGGAAACTTCCGTTTTAAGACATTTTTTTCCGGGTGTCGAGTCCAAAAGCTATCAAGTCATCGAATTGATTGACCCGGCAGTATTCAACATCAACAATGAATACTGGGTAAGTTATTTTGTAAACAGCCAGATGTACGACAAGAAATTTATTTTTTTACCGGAAAGCATTATCAAAAATAATATGACATATATTCCTATCTTGGACAAGGAAGGCATACTTCATAGTTAATTTTTTAAACTTTTATCCCCTCATTCGTATGAGATTAACCAAACTCTCTTTGGAGGAAATACTTTTTATAGACATCGAAACGGTGCCTTTGCATTCCTCCTTTCAACAATTGGATAACGCCGGTCAACCTTTATGGATCAAAAAAGCACAGCAACGGTATCCCGACATGGCTTCGGAAGAAGCCTATGAACAAAAAGCCGGCATACATGCTGAGTTCTCCAGAGTACTCATTACAGGTTGTGGTTTTTTTCACAAAGCAGACAATCAACTCATTTTCAGGGCAAAAACATTTCATGGAGAAAACGAGAAAGAACTGCTCGAAAGCTTCATACAACTCATTGACCAGAGCAAACGTAAGAGTTTCAGGGTGCTTTGCGCTCATAATGGAAAGGAGTTTGATTTCCCTTTCCTTTGCCGAAGAATGTTGGTGAACGGACTAAATATCCCTCCTGTATTGGATCTAGCAGGTAAAAAACCATGGGAAGTATTACATCTTGATACCCTGGAGCTATGGAAATTCGGTGATCGTAAACACTATACATCTCTCGAATTAATGGCCTATGCCCTTGGTATTCCTTCTGCAAAAAGTAATTTCAACGGATCAATGGTACATGAAGCCTACCGGACATCCGGACTGAGTCAACAACTCTTGGATTATTGTTTGGACGATGTAGTATTATTGGCTCAAGTATTTCTTAAATTGAGGAATGAACCTTTGCTTTCCGGCGAACAGATTATAAGAACACATTAGGGAATAGAAATGTCTCGAAAACAGTTAACAGAAGAAAACTTTTTATTAGACGTCAGGGATTTAAAAACATATTTTCCTAGCGAACAAGGTATCGTGAAGGCGGTAGACAACATAAGCTTCAGCGTAAAGCGAGGCGAAACAGTTGGTATCGTTGGAGAATCAGGTTCAGGCAAGTCTGTGACAGCTTTATCCATCATGGGGCTGATCAATAGAAAACAGAGCTTACCGGCAGAAGGAAATATATATTTCAACTCTCCCTCTAAAGGAATCATTGACCTCACACATTTATCTGCTAAAGAATTTCAACACGAAAGAGGCAATGAAATTTCTATGATCTTTCAGGAACCGATGACGTCTCTTAATCCGGTATTCACTTGTGGAGATCAAATCAGAGAAACGATACTGGCCCATCGTAAAAATATTTCAAGAGCGCAGGCACACGAACTCACCATAGAACTATTTGAAAAAGTACAGCTGCCAAGACCAAAAGAAATATACAACGCATACCCCCATCAAATATCAGGAGGACAAAAGCAACGGGTCATGATTGCCATGGCCATGTGCTGCAATCCCTCGCTCATCATTGCAGACGAACCTACTACAGCGTTGGACGTTACCGTACAGGCCCGCATTCTCGACCTGATGCGTCAGCTGCGCGACGAAAATAACATGTCGATGTTGTTCATCACTCATGATCTAGGCGTGGTAGCAGAAATTGCCGACTACATCATTGTCATGTACAGAGGTAAAATCGTAGAACAAGGACATATCTTCGACGTCTTCACCAATCCCAAACACCCCTATACCAAAGGACTACTCGCATGTAGACCAAGGCTGGACATCAAACTCAAAGTCCTTCCCGTTGTATCCGATTTCATGAACGTAGACGAAAATGGCATCATATCGGAACGAACGGATAAAAATCTTTCCGTTGTAGATGCCTTGATCGACAACATTCAGATTGAAGACGAGCTGAAAGAAAAAAACCGATTAAAACGAGTGGATATTCCACCACAACTCATCGTCAGAAATCTTAAGACTTATTTCACGAACAAAAGAAATTTCCTTGGTAAAGCCACTGACGTTACCAAAGCAGTGGACGACGTCTCTTTCGAAGTATATCCAGGAGAAACCATCGGCCTTGTAGGAGAATCGGGGTGTGGCAAGACTACCTTAGGAAGAAGCATACTTCGTTTGGTAGAACCTACCGAAGGACAAATTGTCTTTGAAGGAGAAGACATTACACACATCAAACATGAGCGTTTGCGGGAATTGCGCAAAGACATGCAGATCATTTTTCAAGATCCTTACTCTTCACTCAATCCCAGGATAACAATCGGAGAAGCGATCATCGAGCCGATGCGTATCAATCATATTTTAGAAAGTGATTACCAACGCGTGAAAAAAGCCATTGAGTTATTGGAACGTGTAAACTTGCACGGCAATCAATTCAACCGTTATCCGCACGAATTTTCAGGAGGACAAAGACAACGCATCTGTATTGCCAGGGCATTGGCTCTCTCTCCCAAATTTATCGTATGCGATGAATCGGTTTCCGCACTGGATGTTTCCGTGCAGGCGCAAGTATTGAATTTACTCAATGAATTGAAAGAAGAATTTAAGTTCACTAACATTTTTATCTCACACGATTTATCTGTCGTCAAATTTATTTCAGACCGAATCATTGTGATGAACAAAGGGAAGATCGTGGAAGAAGGTGACGGTGAAGACGTCTACAACTTCCCCAAAAGCGATTACACACAAACCCTCATATCGTCCATACCGCAGATCGATTTTGATGCCCTCAGAAAAAAGCGGACGTTACCAAACAAAGGAGAATTATTCCAATGAGAAAAAAAGAAACAAGAAAACCTACTAAAGACAACAACCCTTCTCCCGCCAAGAATCAAAATATACCGGAGCCAGAGCAAGTGCTCCGCTTCATAGAAAAGAAATCGGAACACAAGCCGAAAATATCAGATCTTATACGAGAATTCAACATCCGAAAAAATCAGGACCAGGAAGCTTTCAAAGACATGGTATTCCTGATGATCAAAACCGGAAAAATCATCAAAGGCAAAACAGGTCAGTTAAAGGTACCTGGTCAGAAAATGAAAGGTCAACTCATGACCGGGCATGTAGACTTTGTGAATGCACGCTATGCCTACGTTATCACGGAAGGCAGCACTAAAGACATTTGGGTATCGAGCATGAAAATGCAAAACGCATTGGATGGCGATACGGTAGAAGTGATGGTGTATGAAAACTCGCTCAACAACCCTCACAAAGGACCAGAAGGTGAAATCACCAAAATCATCGAACGCAAACGTGACGAGTTTGTAGGTAAGATCGAAATCTCCAATCGTTTTTCTTTTGTGAGACCCGACAGCAAAAAAATGCACGTCGATATTTTTATTCCTGCAGAATTGGTAACCAAAGCGGAGTCGGGAGATAAAGTCGTTGTAAAAATCATCGAATGGCCAGGTCGGGCTAAAAGTCCAGTGGGAAAGGTCATCAAGAATCTAGGAAAAGCCGGCACCAACGACGCAGAGATACATTCCATTCTGGAAGAATATGGCTTACCTTATGAATTTGCGGAATCTGTGTTAAGAGACGCAGAAAGCATTCCCGAAGAAATCAGTGCCGAGGAAATCAAACGCAGAAGAGATTTCAGAAACATCACAACGTTTACCATCGATCCGTTCGATGCCAAAGACTTTGACGATGCCTTGTCTATTCGTCCGTTGGAAGGCGGCATGTGGGAGATCGGTGTACACATTGCCGATGTCACGCATTACGTACGCATGAATTCTATTTTGGAAAAGGAAGCAAGTCAACGCGCCACATCCGTCTACCTTGTAGACCGGGTAGTTCCGATGTTACCGGAAAAACTATCCAACGGTCTATGTTCCCTTCGTCCCAATGAAGACAAACTTACGTTCTCCGCCGTATTTAAAATGGACGAAGAAGGTAAGATCCACGACGAGTGGTTCGGAAGAACCATCATCCATTCCGACCGACGTTTCACGTATGAAGAAGTGCAGGAAGTCATCGAAAACGGCAAGGGCGATTTCGACAAGGAAATTTTGCTGATGAATAAAATCGCCTACAAGTTACGCGAAGAACGTTTCAGAAAAGGCTCGATCAGTTTTGAAAGTGTAGAAGTAAAATTCAAGTTGGATGAGAAAGGTGTACCATTGGAAGTGGTAAATAAAGTACGTAAAGACGCACACAAACTCATCGAGGACTTCATGTTACTGGCCAACAAAAAAGTAGCGGAGTTCGTCTACAAACAACGTAAAGGACCAACAGAAAAAAATACGATGGTCTATCGCGTACATGACAATCCCAACTCGGAGAAACTAGCAGCACTCGCTACGTTTGCCAAAAAATTCGGCTATGACGTGCGTCTTGACGACGAAGGAAAAATTTCTTCTTCGTTAAATAAATTGTCAGAAGAAGTCGAAGGCAAACCTGAACAAAACGTATTGCAAAGTTTAGCGATACGTACCATGGCCAAAGCCATATATACTACAGAAGCAGAGCCCCATTTCGGTTTGGCCTTTAAACACTATACCCATTTCACTTCACCCATCCGTCGTTATCCCGACATGATGGTGCATCGTTTATTACAACATTACTTGGACGGAGGCAAACCCGTCGACAAGAAAATGCTGGAAGAACAATGCCAACATTCTTCCGACATGGAGAAAAAAGCCTCGGAAGCAGAACGCTCTTCCATCAAATACAAACAAGTGGAATACATGGCAATTCTGGCCAAAGAAGGAGATACTTTTGAAGGAATGATTTCCGGTGTCACTGACTTTGGTATCTTTGTAGAAATCATCAGCAACAAGTGCGAAGGGATGGTACGCATCAGCGACATGACAGATGATTACTACGTATTCGATCCGGACAACTACCGCCTCGTAGGTAAAGGAAAGAAAAAATTCTACACCCTTGGAGACAAGGTACTGGTGAAAGTGAAGAAAACCGACTTAGAAAAAAGAACCATAGATTTAGAATTAGCTACGCTATAAACTATGCTTGCCAACACAGAAAACATCGTTAAAAAAATCAACCTTACCCTGAGCAAAACTTCTTTCGGTAA
>DATHPB010000313.1:0-6408 GCA_035484295.1 Cytophagaceae bacterium | reverse complement strand
CACCGGGAACACCAGCCGGCAGTTCTCTGAAGAAAACTAATCCTGTGTACACAAAATTTCCTTTGCCGTATTGGGCAACGATCAAGCTGCCTTCATGTGGTTTCTCGTTCGGATCATTCAAAGAAAGTAGGGGCGTATAATTTTTATCGACCTCTGTTGCAAAATAAATACCGCGCTCTTGTACCCAGTTGTTGAAATCAGCTGTATGTATTTCGTTCGGTACATGAAAGACGGGATGTTCTGGTTTTAGGATGCGTACTTCGGCAGACTCATTGGTGACACGGTCTCTGGAGATGGTAAAAGGATACGGCCCGATCTTTGCCAGCAAGGGGCCGATGCGGTTATTGGTATTGTATTGCACGACAAGATTTCCTCCTTGTTTCACGTAGTTCATAAGCGTGTTGTAATAGATCTGCAAGCGGTCGTTGGTATTGTAGGCGCGGATACCTGCAACGATCGCGTCGTATCCGGATAATTTTCCTTTGTCCAATAGTTCATCCGTTAAGATCGTTACCTGATAACCTACTTGTCGCAAGCATTCTGCCACTTCGTCACCTGCACCTGGGATGTAGCCAATGTGTTTGCCCGAAGTTTTTAAATCCAGGTACACCAAATTGGCTTCTGCGTCGCTGAGGATAAACTGATAAGGAATGTGATCGTATTCTAGGCGGGTGATGCTTTTGGTCAGTGTGTCTTTGTCGAGTATTAGGAACACAGTGATTTTCCCATTGCTGCTATTGGTATTCGGACGAACCGTTACTTCTATGATTGCTTCCTCTCCTTTCGCATTCAGTTTAAAATCAGGATGTGTGCAGCTGGCTGTCCAGCCCGGAGGTAGGGTCCAGTGCAATGTTCCAATGGTATTGGCCTTATTGGCCTTCACGACAAAAGGAATACTTTTTGATAGAGTGTCTTTGAATACATAGACCCGCTCCGCCAGATTGACGGTTACCGGTGGGAGAATTTCCAGCGGTCTGTAGATTTCTCCTTTCACAGGATCAGTGTACTTATACACCAGCGGTTTGGTAATGGTCAATACTAAGTCTTCAATGGTCAATTGAAAAGTTACCGTTGCACTCGGATCATTTTCAGCTTTACCGATCAGCAGCTGATCACGTACTCTGTACAAGCCGTTGCTGTGTTTTTCATTCAACCAATAAGGATTGGAATAAGTAAATGCCTGAGGTAATTTTCCAAAGTGTTTGAAGGTGTACAATTCATTCGGTTTCAGGACAAGTGTTGTTGTTGTGTCCTGATCGATGTAGCGGATGCTGTGTAGCATGATATTGGTTTTGTTGCGGACTACGATCTGTACCGTCGTGTTGAGGTCATTGTCTGGAATGGCGGCATAATCGGAAGCATAAGCTTCCATCCACAGACCGGAGCAAGCGAGTAAAATGGATTTTGCCTCTTTTAGCTTTTCTTTTTTCCAGCAGCGGATTAACGGATCGCTCTCATCTAATGCCTGTAGTGCTTTGTATATATTGACCATGTCAGGAACAATCCATTCAGGATGAAAAGGATTGTACTTTTCAATGACTTTCTCAATGAGTTTTGAAAATCTTGCAGTGGAAGTAAAGCGGCTCCACCCCGTATTGAAGTTTTCAAACAAATCTGATTTTGCCGGCTCTCCTCCCAATTGTTTGAAGTATTCAAAAGTCTGTCCGCGTGTCTTCGCTGTACCGAAGCCCTGGCTCTTATGCATGGAGCGGTTTTCGGAGGCAAGTTCACCGTATGATTTTCCAAGTAAAGGATTGAAGCCTCCTATGTCAATTTTGATCTGGTCTTCAGAAGTGAGATTGACGTTATTAAAATTGAAGGTATTCCAGAAGATGCGTTTCGCTTGCCATACTTCGGTATACTTCAATTGTTCGGGAAAACGTTTGGGATCTGCGGCAACAGTAAATGCTTCTATGGCCAACAGAGCAGAAGCGGTATGGTGACCGTGTCCTCCTTCACCCGTAGTAGGGAAGCGCGTGATGATCACATCAGGCTTGAAGGTTCGGATGACCCAAACTACATCGGCGAGCACACTGTCTTTGTTCCAGATGGCAAATGTTTCGTCCGGGTTTTTAGAAAAACCAAAATCGTTGGCACGTGTAAAGAATTGTTCGGCACCGTCAATGCGCCTGGCGGCAAGAAGTTCCTGCGTACGGATTAAACCAAGTGGCTCGCCCTGTTCTTTGCCAATCAGGTTTTGTCCTCCGTCGCCTCGTGTCAGCGACAGATAAGCCGTACGCAGCTTGCGCTCGTAGGTGAGGTAAGGAAGCAGTCTCGTATTTTCATCGTCAGGATGCGCGGCAATGTATAATACAGAACCAACGGTATTGAGCTTTTGTAGTTTTTGTAGAATGTCGGAAGAAGAGGCAACAGGTGTTTGAGCAAAGAGAGCATGTGATAACCATGCTATGCTGCACAATAAGGTAGACAATCTTTTCATGAAGAAGGGTAAAATAGGTATTGAGAAACAAGGTATAAAAAATAGGCTTTATATAAGCAGAGACATTGGTGATTTTATTGTTTTTAATGACTATCTGTTTCCTACACCTTTGATCAATTTATAAATTCCAAGTCACAAATCTCAAATTCAAATAAAACTCAAGCTCCAAATCAAAAACAAAGTAGACGTTTGAAGTTTTTAGATATTGGAATTCATTTGTTTTTTGGTGCTTGTCATTTATTATTTCGTATGCTTTCAGCCAGGGCGTGATATACAGATAGCCATTATTTTTTTAAAAATTAAAAAAGGAGTCCAAAGACTATCAAGAAATAAGGTACGTGGACCCTTTTACTAGGTAAGTTTTCGCGTAGTTGGGCGCAATACCCAGGAAGCAAAGGTCAGGCCGGTGAAGATGAGCGGACCTGTCATATCTTTATAATCTCCCATAACACCATGAGAAAAGGTTGCTCCGGTATAAACGAAAACTATACCGGCGTATACCCATTCTTTCAAACGTAGAAAACCGGGCGCCAGTAAAACAATGACACCTGGTGCTTTCCACAAACCCATGAAAAGTAGAAAATAGGAAGGATAACCAAGATGCTCCATGGCCTGAGTAACAAAAGGAATTTTTGCTAGGTCCCAAATGGCCCCTACACCAAGTTCGAGCCCGATGATTCCTGTGGTAATCCAATAAGCAATAAGACGAGTGCGTGAACTTTGCGTGAAGCTTGAGGTTTGTTTTTTCATAAATCGACGAGTAGAATGAATGATTGTTTCATCACTACATCGATCGGGAATTGAAAATTGGACAAAAGAAAAAACTTTTATTTTTGTTTAAATGAAAGGAGCTTCAAACGACCTAATTCTTCCAGTGAGTTGACCTTTTGTTTTCCTGTGAAGTACCAGCCGTCGTTCTTCAACTTGTATACTTTGACTTCACTGGGAAAAACGTAATCGTAAGTGTCGAATTCGTTCTCAGGATTTTTAGGCAATACCTTAGGTAGTTCATAGGCATAATAAAAGGCGCCAGGCAACTTATCCTGTATCGTTTGACGGTTGAAGTCGATGGCATCTTTAAGCGCGATGTCCTTTTTGCTATACACGATGACGTCGTAATGTTTGTTGGCAAAACATTGAGCCATTATATATAGGGAAGAATCAGAACGAGCTCCTTCGACTCTTCCTTTCCACAATTGAAGAGAATCGCAATCCAATAAGAAATTAAAATTCACTTTCCCTTTTGCATCAGGTTCAGGTACGGGAGAGTATACATGCATCGAGTCTGCAGCGAGTGAGCTCTTCGGACTTGATGTTGCAACAGTAGTATCTAGTAGAGAAGAATTATTGTTACTTTCTTTGGTTATTTTATCGGAAGGTGAAGTGCATCCTATTAGAATTATTCCAGTGGCGATGAAGATTGTTATTGTATTCATATCAATTGCTGTCAGGTGTAATTGAGTGTTATGCTTTCAGGATAACATGTTGTTGTAGGAGATTAGTCAGGGTATGTATCAGTCGCACTAAATTTATATACATTGTTTGTTATTTCAAACATGCTATTGTCACCGGGTAATATAAAAAGACCTCTTGTTTCCGAGAGGTCTTTTTATAAAGTATTTATATTTATACGAGCAGATTAGAAAATAAAATCCGTTGTGAGGAAATTAGAACGGTGATCTTTCACGATTTCATTCAACAGTTTTTTATTCGTGTCGTTCATTTTTGTGGCTACTAGAGAACGGATGGAGAACGAACGCAAGGCATCGGTTACAGACAGCGTTCCTTCAGCGCTGTCTTTACGGCCTGTGAAAGGGAAGGCATCAGGTCCGCGCTGACACTGACTGTTGATGTTTACGCGACTCACCAGGTTCACCAATGGATCAATCAGGCGAGCCACTTCTGTCACATTGTTACTGAAGATACTCACTTGCTGTCCGTGCGGAGATTCGATCAAATAGTCGATTGTTTCTTCTACATTTTTAAACGGCACCACAGGAATCACCGGCCCGAATTGTTCTTCGCGGTACAGTTTCATTTTGCTGTTCACCGGATATACTACTGCCGGGAATACGAAAGAGGCAACAGTTGTTCCTCCGTTTTCATTCACCACTTTTGCACCATTGGCAATCGCATCGTCAATGACTGCTTTCAGGTAATCCGGTTTGCCAGGTTCGGCAACTGGAGTAATAGAAACGCCTTTCGTCCATGGCATGCCAAATGGAAGTTTGGCAATGGCTTCACTCAATTGCTTGTTGAAATCGTTGGCTATGCTTTCATGTACGAAAATGATTTTCAATGCGGTACAACGTTGTCCATTGAAAGAAAGCGCACCCAATATGATTTCATTGACCGCCAACTTGATATCTGCGTTTTGTGTCACGATGGCTGCGTTCTTTGCATCCAGGCTCAATACTGCACGCAGGCGGTTCAGTTTCGGATGATCTTTCTTCAGATCATTCGCTACTTTACTGGAACCGATGAAAGCAAGTACGTTAACTTTACCGCTTTTCATCAAACCAGGAACGACAGATGCACCACGACCATAGATCGTATTGACAACGCCCTTAGGAAAACATTCCTGAAAGGCTTTCAGTAATGGATAATGTACCAAAGTGCCGTGCTTCGGGGGTTTGAACAATAATGTGTTACCCATGATGATCGCAGGGATCAGGGTGGTGAAGGTTTCGTTCAACGGATAATTGAAAGGCCCCATGCATAACACCACACCCAGCGGAGAGCGACGTACTTGAGCCACGACGTTCTCCTCGATTTCAAAACGGGAAGATTGCCTGTCGATGTCTTTCAAGGCATCGATGGTATTGTTGATGTACTCTACGGTACGGTCAAATTCTTTAGCAGCATCCGCCTGGGATTTTCCAATCTCCCACATGATGAGTTTGATGACCACATCACGTTGTTCGACCATCTTCAGTACAAAATTATGCATGCACTTGATGCGGCCTTCCACACTCATAGTTGGCCATTCGCCCCGGCCATTGTCGTAGGCAGCAATTGCTGCGTCCAATGCTTCGTTGGCTTCCTTATCAGTACCGATCGGGTAAGTACCGATCAGTTTACGTTTTAGTCCTTCTGGAGTGGAAATGCAGATAGGAGAGTATACTTCACTCACTTCACCTGTCCATTGTTTTAATTCACCATTGCTGAGGTATTCCCTCTGGTGTACTTCCTTGATCCGAAATTCTTCCGGAATTTGTGATTCTTCCACAAACAAGGCTTTAATTTGATCTTGAAAACTCATTAAACGGGTTATTTTTATTTTTTTGTACCTCGAATTAACACAATTATTTTAATAGTCGTTCCTCTAAGGTTTTTTTTTATAAAAAATAGCGGATTATTCGTCGTGTATAAATGTAGGGCATATGTTGCTCTTTGCAGACAAATCAAGTAAGAAGAATAGAATAGAGTCCTTATAAAGAACAGATTAAGTTGCTAGTTATTGTTGTTGGGAAAAAAGAAAGCGTGTTGCTTAAGCGATTATATAGAACATAGAATATTTATTTAATATAGATGCTATATAGAGAGTACAGGTAAAATAAAAACTCGTTATTGGTATTATCCCAACAACGAGTTTCATTATTTGACTAGCGAAATCAGGCATCAAATTTTTTGAATGCGGCTGCAGCAATATGACCGCCAAAACCGAAGGTATTGCTGAGCGCTACATTTACGGTCCGGTATTGTGCTTTGCCCAGGGTCAACTCGAATTTTCCTGCGATGGCTGGATCGACATTTTCCGTATTGATGGTCGGAGGAATGATTCCAAAACGTATGGCATTGATACAAGAGATGGCTTCCACTACACCTGCTGCACCCAATAAGTGCCCCGTCATGGATTTAGTGGCACTGATATTTAGTTTAGGATTCAAACCGAACACACGTTCCATTGCAATGATTTCACTGGTATCGCCAGTCGGTGTAGAGGTTGCATGCATGTTTACATAATC
>DATHPB010000312.1:0-5139 GCA_035484295.1 Cytophagaceae bacterium | reverse complement strand
GGCATTGTATTGTTAATGTCTGCCATTGCGTATTATATTTTGCAAAGTCTCATCATTCAAAACGAAGGCTCTGATTCTCTACTTGCAAAGGCAGTCGGTAAAGATTGGAAAGGCAAGCTTTCTCCTGTACTGTATTTACTGGCGATTGGCGCTGCTTTTTTCAGCACCTGGATTTCAGGAAGCTTGTATATCTTTGCTGCACTGATCTGGTTGATTCCGGATAGAAGGATTGAGAATATGCTGAAGAAAGAAGACAGAGAATAAGTAACAAAACCGAATGCATAGCAAATCCGAGTGGCAACTCTCCTCAGTTTAAACATCAACAAATAGTATCCAGTCACTCTAGTATCAGTTAAACACATCACCATGAAAATTATCTTTTGTTCGTCTCGTTGGAGTACAAACATATAACTTGTTTTAGGCAAGTAAATAGTTCAATTAACATACCCCTCACAAGCATGAAATATTTACGTTATTCTTTTCTACTTCTATTTGTCGGTACAACAACTTGTTTCGCGCAAGCGGATGATGACTTGCCTCACGCGTTGATACACTTTGTAAGAACAGACAGCTTCCTGGGTTCCGAATGCCACAGTGACATCACCTTACCCCATCACTCCCCTTTTAATTTGCCCTTGAAAGGAATTGTAGACTATATCATATACTCAGAAGGTGAAATTCCCGTGAAGATTGATATCTCTTGTCCGTATACAAGGGGCCCAGGCCCCCGCTCTACTACCAAGCAAGTGATCCTGAACATCACCAGAGGCAATGAATACTACGTGGTATACAACGGCATTGAGGTTGATGCAGTAAAGAAAGAGGATGCTGCAAAATACATGAAGAAAATAACAACAATCATAAAACAAAAAGAAAAGCTGGACTCTTCGGTCACTAAGACTTCCCTGGCAAAAACAGTGCCGGTTAAAAAAAACAGTAAAACACAAGGCACCTGTTTTCTGATCAGCAGCGAGGGCTATTTGATTACGAATTATCATTGCATAGAAAATGGTGGAGAAATCATCGTTAGAGGGATTGATGGAGACTTCACAACAAAGTATGCAGTCACCGTTGTAGCTTCCGATCTTTCCAATGATTTGGTGTTACTTAAACTCAGCAATAAGAATCTTAAGTTCAATTCCGTTCCTTTTGCTTTAAAAACAACCGGTATTCTTCAGGCAGAAAAAATATACACATTGGGCTATCCTAACGTTGTTAAGACGGAAGAAGAACTAAAAGCCACAGAAGGCATCATCAGTGCCAAAAGTAGTGTGCAGGGAGACCTGAGTAAATTTCAGATTTCTGCCGCTGTCAGTTCAGGCAATAGTGGAGGTCCGCTGATGGATGAAGAAGGAAATGTAATCGGTGTGATCAATTCGAAATCAACGGTTGCAGGGTCGTCAGGAACCGCTATTAAAGCAAGTTACCTGGATGCCTTTCTTAAAAATGTAGAAGGTTTTGTTTATCCCAGTTATGTCAATACATTGAAGAGCAAATCGCTTACTGATAAAGTAGAAGTATTGAAAAACTATATTTTTATTATAGAGACTAATTAACGTTTCAGAAGTGTAATAATCGCTTGGTAGAGTCTAAAAGAATTTGGTATCTTGTGAGAACGAAGTTCACTGCTAAAACAACACGCTCCATGAAACACTTCTTTATTTTCCCCTTGTTATTTTTCTCTCACATGCTCTTCGCTCAGGAGATTTATCCTCTGACCGGAGATTTCTCCTGGAAGAAAATAGAAAAAAGAAATCCGGAAGTGATCGAAAGTTTTCTCAAGCTTGTACCTATCGAAGACTTCGAATATTACAAAGAACCGGAAGAGCTGGTGGAGTTGCTTCACACCCTTGACTTGAACAACGACAAGCTTGACGATGTTATTTTTTACGGACAAACTTCTGACGACGAAAGTATTGTTATGATATACATCAATAAAGGTACTTCTTTCAAAAAGGAATTTGCAAAAGAGCAAAGCGTCTTACACATGGAATTTGCAAACGGTGTATTGTCAAAAATAGCGATCGAAGATTTAGGCAGCGGTGGAGAAGTGGTGGCTCGCGATCAGTTTTTTGAAGCGAACCTTAAATCCTCTTCCGGAGACTTTACCTTTAAACTGATCAAGTCTTTTGAGTATATACAAGAAACAGAATTACCGAAAACCTATTGGGCAACTTCTAAAAGAGTAAAGGTAAAACACGACAAATACAAAGTACGCATGGCTCCTGTCATCGATGATTCGACCAGTCACGGCGATGACGCAGGTGTGGGAAATACGATTGGCTTAATTCCTCAAGACGGCGAGGCTCTCGCCATGGCTGAATCTACGGACAACACAGGACGTGTATGGTATTTCGTAGCGGTGTATCCTGAATACCCGTTGACGTCTACACTGTTTTACGAGCCTAAAGAAGGTACCAGAAGCTTTAAATGCGGCTGGATCAGTAGTCGCTTTATAGAAGTTTTAAAGGATTAAAGTCATCAAACCGGATACAGTACAAACACGACATGATTATTGATCTTCGCGAAACATGATGTCGAAACTGTTTTTTCTTTTGATAACCATACCTGTGATTTCCTTTGCACAAAACTTTGGGTCTCCATCCATTCCTGCTATCCGTACCGATGATTATTACATTGAATACCCGGTGTATCCTGTAATGTGGCAATTGAATCAACCTCAAACCGGCGATACATTACTGACCATCATTTCACCTTACGGTACCGCTCACGATAAATTCTTGGAAAGCATTACGCTTTCCATTCGAACAATCGACGATAGCAGAGACCCATTGATACTGGATACGTATTACAAGTATTTGTACGATGACATTATAGCCGGTGATCCCAGCGCTGTCATTCTGGAAACCGCGCGGAAAAAAGACCGAAATTCTTATCCTTATCAGTATATAAAATATGAAGTACAATACAAGGACATGAAGCTGATCATAGAAGAACGTTGCTACATAAAAAAACAAACCGTTTATCTTCTGGCACTTTGTTACCAATACAAGGGAGACAGCTACCATACCTGGATGGGTCATGAGGTCATGAAATCTTTTTATCTGATGGAATGAAATTGTTAGGCAGCGATGAATAAAAAAAAGCTTCTTCTTCTCTTTTTGTTTACCTCTTGGTCGTTGGCGCAAGCAAGAGACCTGGAGAAGAAAATGTACGTCGACCAATTGGAACGAGAGTACCTGATTCATTTACCAACCCATTATTCATCCGGCAAAAAGTTTCCTGTGGTATTCGCCTTTCACGGTGGAGGTGGAAATTATCAGAACACCGTCTCCTTATACAACTTCAACACAGTAGCTGATAAGAATGATTGCATCGTCGTTTATCCTAATGCACTGAACAAAAGCTGGAGCATGAAAGGCATTGGCAGTCGGGTGAGAGGAAATCGTCAGGACATCGACGACGTGAAATTCATTTCCACGCTGATGGATACACTGGTGCACTATTACCACGCAGATTCCAATGCTTTTTTTTGCACCGGCATTTCCCGTGGAGGTATCTTCTCTTTATTTCTTGCCGACAAACTGTCCAATCGTATCAAAGCCATTGCTCCTGTTTGTGCAAGTATTCCTCAATCCATCGCCGGTAAGTATTCTTTCCATCACCCTACCCCAGTACTTCTGATCAATGGCAGGGAAGATCCTTTGATACCATTCAACGGAGGACATGGAAGCTTTAGTAAAAAAGACAGCGGAGAGGAAGAAGATTTTCTGCCGACTTATACACTGGTAAAAAAAATCAGCGCATTAAACAAATGTAACGGAGATTCCATTGTTTATCATTTCCCGAATGTTGAAAGTATCGATCTGTGCAAGGCTGTAAAAACTGCTTATACCTGCAACAGCATACGTTTCATTTTTATAGAGATTATAAAAGGTGGTCATACCTGGCCAGGTGGAAAACAATATCTTCCGAAAGCTTTGATTGGCAACGTATGCAATGATTTTAAAGCTGAAGAGGAGATCGTGAAATTTTTTATGTCAGTTCGATAATTGATCAGACCTGTTACACAACATATAAAGCAAAAACGTTTCCTTGCCAATGCAGGAAACGTTTTTGCTTTATACAACCGATAATCGATTGTGCTCTATTGGTTTGTTGCATTGGACAATTTATCGAGCTGCACTTTCATAGCGTCATTTTCTTTTTTCAATTCAATCACGTACAAGGTGAGTTCTTCTATTTTTTCCAATAGTTTCGCATCCATCGTGGCCATATCAATTCCTTCCTTCACTACTTCATCAGCAGAAGGTATACCCGGTAAATGCTTGTTGGCTTTAGTAAATGCTTCCACATTTTCAAGCGACATCAGTTTATAATTCTTGTCAAAAACATAATCGGCCCAGTTAGCCGTTCCCTTTACTGCCACTTTGACCCGTTCTGCAAGGATTCCTCTTTCGACAAATAGCCTGTAATTCTGATTTACAGCTGTAACGTTACCGATGATCACATTGGCAGAAGATGACGTAGCCAACGATGCATTTCCTAAAACAGTAGTATTTCCATTTACACTAAGGCTGGCCGTACCGCCCATAGGTGCTGCAGCTATGGTCACTCCTTTCGTACTTAGCAAAACTAAATTTGAATTCCCAGCATCGATGTACGAACCAAGACCATCGTTTATCCCCAACAACATACTGGTGCTACTGTTGTCGGCAGTCAAACTGATACTTGGAACAGGAGCAAACGACATGGTCGCATACGGTTGATTTGCATTCCTTCCTTTGATTTGTAATACCGGAGAATACGTACTTGCATTGTCGACGATAGGTGTCATACCGATTCCAATTTTATTCCCCACATGGTCTACCAGCAAAGACGGTGTTCCTCCATCTGCACCTATAAAAAATTTCCCTGTACTGGAATACAAATAAGGATGAGGAGTCAGAGAGCCTATGCCTATATTTACACCGGCTATACCGTTACTCACATTAAGCCAGGAATTACTTGTGGTAGCTGTTTTGAATTGTGCAAATCCGTTACCAGCAACACCGCTGTATTGAAATTCTGTTCCGGTGTTGGAGGATACCGTCCCCTGAACAGTAAGGTTTTGTGCGTTCGATGAATGAAGAAAAATCAAGGTTACGGCAATCGTATAGAAAACATATGTGTATTTCA
>DATHPB010000311.1:0-6735 GCA_035484295.1 Cytophagaceae bacterium | reverse complement strand
TGATCTGTTCTTGTATTGTAGATGTTACCATCACGTTGTGTACCGGAGAAAGATAATCTTGCAGCTAATTTATTCGCAATGATCGGTCCTGTGATGGAAACCTTAGCCTGTACGTAGTTATAGTTACCATAACTTGCTTCGAAAGAAGCACCTGGTTTAAAACTTGGTTTACGTGTAGTGATATTGAACGCACCGGCAGTTGTGTTTTTACCAAACAACGTTCCCTGCGGACCGCGTAATACCTCTATTTGATCAATGTCTATGAAATCTAATGTTGCAGCTGCAGGACGTGCATAATACACTCCATCTACATAGAAGCCAACACCTGGATCGATACCATCGTTTGTCAATCCAAACGGAGAACCCAAACCACGAATGTTCAATGCCGTGTTACGCGGGTTAGAAGAATAGAGCTGCACAGAGGGCACCAGTTCTTTCACACGGTTCACGTTGAAAGCACCGGTTTGTTCTACCAATCCTCCACCAATAACGGAAATCGGAATCGGTACATCTTGTGTTTTTTCACTACGACGTCTGGCAGTCACCACCACTTCGTTGTCTTTATGGTCTACCACAAGAGCAACAGCGAAAGGCCCTGTTGTAGAATCTGTCAGTTGAAAATCCTGAGGCAGATAACCTACCGAACGGATTCGAAGCACGAAAGGAAAAGGTCTGTAAGTGGTTAATTTAAAACTTCCCGTTTCATCGGTAACCGTTCCCGTATTGCTCCCAACGATTTCTACAATGGTTCCTACCATGGGTGTTTTATTTTCGTTATCTGTAACGACACCACTGATTTCTTTT
The DNA here is from genome assembly GCA_035484295.1 of Cytophagaceae bacterium. Lineage (GTDB taxonomy): Bacteria > Bacteroidota > Bacteroidia > Cytophagales > Cytophagaceae > JACMQM01. Next base: position 5,931 of record DATHPB010000311.1, on the reverse strand, counting down.
GGAGCAGGGGCCTGTCCAAATGCCACTGCCTGTGACAGCAATAGAAATAAACTCGATAAGTAAATGGTATAACTTTTCTTCATTTTTTTATTCTTTAGATAGTCCGACAATAATTTGATTAGGGATTTATTTTCTTGAGCGCGTGCTAACGTGCATCGCTTAAGGATGTAAATGAAAACTCCAGGTCTCTTCTTTTTTCAACAAAAAGAAGGGATAGATAAAAGGCAGTATGTTTTTAGGTGAGTATTCTTTTTAAATTCTATATAATCTATCAAATTAATAGAATTAAAAAACTGAACGAAAAGATTAACTGATGATGTACTACTGTTTAAAAGCATGGTAAAGGGGTTCTTATGCTCTCACTTTAAAGAGCCTTATTGTAGATGATAAACTAGGCATTCTGTTTGATTGCAAGGCAAAGTTATATATATTCTATCAAATAAGTAGTGTTTAATAGAAAAATTTGTCCTTGTTACAACCAAATTCTCTTAACATTACTGATTATCAGAATCCTTGATAAAGGAATAAATAGTGGCTTTACTCATTACTTTTCTTGCTCCCTCCCGAATCTTGATGAATTCACGTTGCATCGCACAACTTTTTTCATCTGCGCAATCTTCACATTTCTCATAAAAGTTAATCGATACGCAAGGCAACAAAGCAATAGCACCATCAAACAAACGGTATACATCTGCTACAGAAATTTCCTTAGGATTCTTTATCAAAAAATATCCGCCGCCGCTACCCTGCTTGCTACCTACCATACGGGCATGCTTCAGTTCCAAAAGAATCTGTTCTAAAAATTTTTTAGGAATGTTCTCGAGCTTCGCAATATCTGCTGTTTGAAGATGTCCCTTGTTATAGTTCTTCGCTAAACGAGTCAGGGCCTTCAAGGCATATTTACACTTTTTAGACATCATAATTGTAAATATAATAAAAAGCTCAATATTCATACGCTGTTATTCAGCGGATTCGGAGTTAATTGTTGCAGAGAGGAGAAATTTACGTTCTTGGATACATGCCCAAATGCCAGATACCTTTCCAACTGCTCTTTGAGGATATAAATACCATGAAATCTCCACTTCCGGTCGGAACAGTAAAGAGTAGAATCTTCACAACCTACTATTTATTGATTGATCAACTCAGCGCTTATGTCCTTTGAAAAATTTGCGATCATTGTTTGAATTGGTGACATTGAAGAATGGAAAAAGTAATACTGGTTGACGAATTGGACCAAGAGGCAGGATTTGAGGAAAAAATGGAAGCGCACCGCCAGGGTCTTTTACACAGAGCCTTTTCGGTATTTGTATTCAATAATGCAGGACAATTATTGCTTCAACAAAGAGCTGCGCATAAATACCATTCTCCTCTACTGTGGTCCAATACCTGCTGCAGTCATCCAAGGCCAGGAGAAAAAACCATTGACGCGGCACACAGAAGATGCAAAGAAGAAATGGGTATTGACCCAGTACTCGTTCATGCCTTCTCCTTCATTTATAAGGTAGCATTGGACCAGGGTTTGACAGAGCACGAATACGATCATGTATACATAGGCATATACAATGAAGCGCCATTGATGAATCCTGAAGAAGTCACAGCCTTCAAATGGGCTAATCTTTCAGACGTAAAAAAAGACATCACTCTTCATCCCCACCACTACACCGCTTGGTTTGCGATTTGCCTGGACCAAGTCATTGAACATTATAAAAAAAATGAACACTGATATTTCTATTTTCTGGCATCGAAGAGACTTGAGAATCAACGACAATACAGGATTGTTTCATGCATTGAATTCTTCTCATACCGTTCTTCCCCTTTTTATTTTCGATACGTCCATACTTGATCAACTAGAAGACAGGTCCGATGCTCGCGTTACATTCATTTACCATTGCATCGTTCGACTCAAAAGAGAATATGAAAAACACGGTGGTTCGCTCCTGATAGAAATAGGTACACCCCTTGAAGTATTTCGAAAAATCATAAAAAAATATTCTATCAAGGAAGTCTATACTAATACCGATTACGAACCCTCAGCGATAAGGCGTGACAAAGAAATACAAAGCATGCTTCATCAACATTCCGTTTCGTTTCACTCCTTTAAAGACCACGTCATTTTTGAAAAAAGGGAAGTAGTTAAACAAGACAATAGCCCCTATACTGTCTTTACTCCTTATATGAAAGCATGGAAAGAGAAATACCTCACCAGCAAACCTCTTTCTTATCCTTCAGAAATATCATTGCATCATTTATTTCATCAGGATGTGTTGCCTTTACCTTCTCTGAAAAAAATAGGTTTTAAAGCATCAGACCTCTCCATTCCTTCCGCCAAGGTACCTATAAGTTTAATCAGGCAGTATGACAAACAGCGTGATTTCCCAGCCATAAAAGGTACCTCACACTTAGGTATTCATTTTCGTTTTGGCACCATCAGCATCCGCCAGAAAGTAAAGCACGCTGCGGAACTCAACGAGGTATTTCTGAATGAACTGATCTGGAGAGATTTTTACCAAATGATTATCTTTCATTTTCCGCATGCTGCCTTTAATTCCTTCAAACAAAAGTATGATACCATCAACTGGGAAAATAACGAACAGCTGTTTGAAAAATGGTGTGAAGGAAAAACAGGTTATCCGATTGTCGACGCGGGCATGCGCGAGTTGAATGCGACAGGTTTCATGCATAACCGCGTACGAATGATTGTCGCCAGTTTTCTCAGCAAGCATTTATTGATCGACTGGCGCTGGGGAGAAGCTTACTTCGCAATCAAATTATTAGATTACGAACTGGCGTCCAATGTTGGGGGATGGCAATGGGCTGCAGGTTGTGGTTGCGACGCAGCACCCTATTTCAGAGTATTCAATCCTATGCTACAAGCGGAAAAGTTTGACCCCCAGCAAATCTATATAAAAAAGTGGGTAGCTGAATTTGGCACAGCACTTTATCCAAAACCGATTGTAGAACATGTCTTCGCTCGTAACAGAGCTATCGCTGCATATAAAAAAGCCTTGTCTTAAGCATTTCACCGGATAACAGAAGGATAAATACAGCACGTTGTAAAATAAAAGTTGAATCGTATCTTTGGTTACCGCACACAACAAGTTGATACGATTCATTAAAATCAGAAACGGCATGCATGATCCTCATTCTTCTCAGAACATCATCTTCTTTGACGGAGTGTGTAATCTATGCAACCACTGGGTGGATTTTCTAATCCGCAAAGACAAGCGAAATGTTTTTTTATATGCTCCTTTACAGAGTTCTACGGCAGATCGATTGCTATCTAACAAAGATACCACATTCATGAGCAGTGTGATTTATTACACCAATGGAAAAGTATTTTACAAATCTGATGCGGTTCTGCAACTGCTATGGGACTTAGGCGGGTTATGGAAGGCAAGTATTGTGCTAAAACTTATTCCACGTTTCCTGCGCAATTTTATTTATAACTGGGTTGCACAAAACAGGTACCGCTGGTTTGGCAAAAAAGAAACCTGTCGTTTGCCAACAGTAGAAGAACGGGAGAAATTTTTGGATTAGGGAATTATGACATCCGCACAGCCTTCGCTATATACGTTGAGCCATCTCCTCCTTTAAAAATAATCAGATAATTGTTACCTCTCTCGACCAGCTTGTATTGTTTCTTGATTTGCTCTGCCGTAATCGTGGCATTGCGAGTCAACACATGAAAATCTTTTTCTTTACCGGTCAATGCTTCAATACTATTTTTGCTATAGGGTTTCACTTCCACTAGGTCAAATATTTTTCCAGGGAATTTTTCTTTCAATGTTTCAGAAGTGTACAAGTGTGTGTGCGGATGGATTTTTTTAACTCCGTTATCCAAAGCTATTTTCTTGAATGCGCCAGCCTTCAACAACGCTGCATCAGGTTCATAGAAATACTGAAGTGGTATGCTGAACAAAGGAGTTGCTTCTTGTTCTTCTGATACATAAAAACTAAATCTTCTTTCTCCCTTGACATTCAACATCACTACGTGAATGTGAGGTTCGTCCTTAAATCCTCTTTCCAGCAACAGCAATACTTCCTTACACTCATTACGGTCGGATACAACAAATATTTCTCTTACTTCACCCAATGCTTTACAGATCTCCGTAATGTCTGTCATCGGAGATAATTTAATCAGGATCTGTTTTGATCGTTTCCATAATTGCGGTTTCAATCCTATGATATCCGGTTCCCAATCCAAGTGGTTAGAAAGACGCTTGCCTTCTTTTCTCCTAGAAGGATCTATATAAAAAAGATCACACGATTGATCTTGCGTAGCTAAATAACCTGCTGCTGTCTGACAAATGCAATGTACATGATCTGCACGCAATGCCTTAAAATTGTGTGATGCCAATCGCAAAAGTTCTTCCTGAGGTTCTACATAAACCAATTCATTGCATTGCAGGCTCAGGAAATAACTGTCAATACCCATACCTCCTGAAAGATCCACAATACGCTCCGCCTTGACCAGTGAAGCTTTGAATCGTGCCGTAGCTTCAGAAGAAGCCTGCTCTAAGGAAACAGACGGTGGGTATAGGATATTCGGATTATTATAAAATGACGGAAATTTTTGCTTGGCGATTTTAAGACCTTTCAATTGTCTTGCCAATAGACGTGTATCCCAACCTTTATTGGATAATGCTTTAGACAACAAAAAACTTTCCGGGTCTTTTTCTTCGTTCTCACGAAGAAACTGGATGGTTTCTGCTTCGAATAAAAAACGGAAGGGTAGTTCTGTCAATGGTTTTGAACGATTTATTCAAAATTACTCGAAGTATTTCAGTAAGCAATGAAAAATTACAGCTATTCCTATTGCTTCGTCTGAATTTACCGGCTGCTTCCAGGGCTCAATGCCGAACCAACGTCAGAGTTTGATTCACGGTTACCGGATGACCTTGTCAGTGTAGAAATGCTATACTCTTCCGTACTGATTTTTTTACAATACATACATTTGTATGTTTTTTCACCAATACCGTCGCTGTTATAAGTAGCCGTGACCTTCGTTACATCCAACTGCAGAAAAGACGCTTTGGTACCACAAAAACTGCACGGTTTATATTTTGAAAATTTAGAATTGTAGCCCAAGGCATGATGCGACCGACAAGAAGGACAATACCAAACATCGTAATCGACGGATTTGATTGACTCTTCAAAGATCTCTCTCTTCAAAGACAACTCCTCCTCTTTTTTTTCATCCAATAGAATCATTGCTGCATGGCAGTTGCTACAGGGGCGCTCGTGCTTGCGAATGGCCTTCAGTTTTTCTGCATTTCTGAGATCTGTAAATAAGAAGGGAACAGGAAAAAATACAGCCGCAATTCCCCAATTGTCAAAATACTTGCTGAATTTATTGTATTGATCGTAGTAATCCCCCGCTTTATAACTGGCAGCATACGCTTTCTTGCTTCTGTTTTTCTTATCCAATAATGCCAACAATATCATAAGGTATACACCAGCCAATAATACAACTATGAAGTAAGGTCCGTTATAGAAGATGATCATGCCGGAATAAAAAACAAGCGGAATAAAAAAATATACCCATAACCATTTCCAGACAGACATAGTCAGAGTAATATTTCTTTTTTTAGCTTCACTTAATTTGTTGTATCCTTCAGTGAAAGCACCTTTTGTTTTTTTTACAAAAAACAAAACCGTCATCAACAACAGGTATGGAATCGCGATGATCCAGGCGATGGCTCTTCCTAATGCCGATGGATCTTTTTCCTTTGATTTGATGCTGTCCGGAATATCTGAACTACTTATTTTTTTCGGTGAAGTCAGCATTTTGATAATTGCGGAAAGCCCATCTGACAGGCCTTGATCATAGTTTTTTTCCTTAAACCGAGGGGTTATGTATTCCCTTTCTATTCGCTTACAAGTGGCATCCGGTAACACGCTCTCTAAGCCATAGCCAGTCACGAATTCTAC
>DATHPB010000310.1:0-4366 GCA_035484295.1 Cytophagaceae bacterium | reverse complement strand
CATCTGAAGAGATTGAGGGACTGGAACACGTGTACAATGTCAGACACATTCCATGTGATCTTAGAAAAGTAGCGGATATCGTTACTGTTTTTGACATACTAAAAAAAGAAAACATTCACTTCAACATGCTCATCAATAATGCTGGAATGATTGATGAGCATATTTTTTTACAACACGAATTAAAACACCAAGAACTTCAAGATATTCTTGCCGTCAATTTACTGGCACCAATGGTATTGACTGATTGGTTTATAAAACAATTACCCCCAGACCGTGAAGGCTGCATTGTCAATATAGGTTCCAGGACAGCCTTGGTTCCCGATCCTTCCTTTTTAACTTACAGCGCTTCGAAAGCCGGATTGCATGCTTTCTCTATAGGTTTAAGGGAACAGTTAAAATCATCCGGCATTAACGTATTTGAAATCATCCCACCCAGAGTAGACACCGTCATGTCAAGAAAAGTATCAAAAAATAAAACCAATGCTGAACGACTTGAAATGATGAGTTCCAACGATTGCGCTGAACAAATACTGGAAGCTCTTCAAACTGACGTTTACGAATTTAAAATACCCGCCCTATAAACCTTATGGATATAGACTTCTTGTTTCCCCAAAGTGAAAGTAAACGGTTAGTAGAAAAAGCAAAATTCCTTTCCGAAAGTTTATTTACTCACAGAGCAAGCGATTACGATGCTTCAGGAATGTTTCCCAAGCAAGACTTCCATGATTTATTTGACAATGGATTAATGGCTGCTCTGATTGGTAAAGATCACGGAGGACTTGGTTTAGGCCCGGCAAGAGGAGATGTTTTCACTTTATGGATGATCACCAAATACATCGCCAAAGCCAACTTGTCTCTTGCAAGATGCTGGGAAGCCCACAATAATGCGTTGCTATTGATTGATTCCATTGCCAGTGAAGAACAAAAGAAGATATGGTGTAAAGGAATTGTAGAGAGAGGTGAAATTTGGACGGTATGGAGTGGAGAACCTCAGGCAAAGACTCCGGAACAGCAAAAGAAAATCGGAACTCATCTTACGGAAGTGCAAGGTGGTTTCCTACTGAATGGAAGTAAAGTATTCGCCTCCAGTGCTTCGGGGGCTCAATGGGCCATCTTACTAGTGAATACGGCCACGTCAGGAGGTGCCCGTCATGCCACGTATGCGGCAGAAAGTCTGATCATGGTAGTATGTAACCTGAATGATTCAAGCCTCACATTCGATGGCTCATGGTGGAATCCCATTGGCATGAAATCTTCCGACAGTTTACGAGTAGAATTTAATGACACATTCATTCCTAAAGAAAACATATTAGGCATTGCCGGAGAATATTTAAACGGTGCCTGGCAAACCCGCTTCACTCCTCATTACACCGCAAGCTTTTTAGGTGCCGCAGAAGCTGCTTATGATTATGCCCTTCAATACGTCGATACACAGAAGAAAAGTAATGATCCATATATTCAAAACCGTATCGGAGAAATGTCTGTCAACCTTGAAACCGGACATTTATGGTTACGACATGTAGCGAGCTTATGGGAAACCAATAAAATTCAGGCGGCGCAAAAAGCGGGAATACAAAATCGTTTTTTAATGGAAAACCTAGCCACGAATATATTACTTGACTGTACCAAAGTGTGCGGTGCCAGAAGTCTGATCAAACCCAGTTCAGTTGAACGTATCTTCAGGGACTTAGCGATGTATGTTCGCAACGACAATAACGACCATGTACTTGCTACATTGGGAAGACTTATTTTAGGCAAGAACGCTGATGTTTCTTTTCATCATATTTAATTACACTTACTACACAGAAACTCTTATGCTACTTAGCGAGTTGGAGTATTGAAAAAGCTCCTCTTGAGACGATAATAAAAACAATCGAACCTATCACTAAATCGGGATACTTAGAATTAAAAAAGTACACCAAAATACCTGCGGCAATTACACCAAGGTTAATGATTACATCGTTCGATGTAAAGATCATACTTGCTTTCATGTGAGCTTCCCGGCTTTTAGATTTTTGAAGTAGGTATAGGCAGGTACCATTAGCCATAAGAGCAAGTATGGAGACTATGATCATCGTTTGGAAGTCCGGTGTTTCTTCCTGACCGAGAAATCTCCTGAGCACTTCCAGTATGCCTAGTAGAGCAATAGTAAGCTGAAAGTATCCACTTAGCTTAGCCACTTGCTTCTTTTTAGCAATAGATCCGCCAACAGCAAAAAGGCTTAAACCATACACCAGAGCATCTGCCAACATGTCTATGCTGTCCGCAACAAGTCCCATTGACCTGGAGAAAAAACCCGTGAAAATTTCTATAACAAAAAAAAACAAGTTGATGGTTAACACTTTCCAGAGTAACGACGCTTGATCTTTATCGGATTCCTCTGACCATAAAACTGGATCAATATCTTCTGTAGAAATCAACGAGGAATTGAAATTTAATTCGTCAATTGATTGGGAGATTTGCATAAGATGCTGGTTGTGAAAAACCGTCAGTTTTCTGTTGGGAATGTCAAATACCAATTGTTTTATTTCTTTCATGTCATCGAGCTTCATCCGAATGATACGTTCTTCGGATGGACAATCCATTTTCTTGATAAGAAATTCTGATTTGTTCATTGTCTTCCATTGATAACTTGAAGTACTTTAAATTGTCTTTTGAACTGAGATGCCAGCGTTTTCAACATTGACTTTTAATTACCTCGTTAAAAAAGTTCTCTTTAAAATTACTAAAAAACGTTAACGATTCCATCCACTGAAAATTCTTATCGTCTTACGACTGGCACTACGGAAAAATACGTTAACAAGCTGCGTGGTTAGCTCTATTACCGGCCAGGCACCCTGGTGTAAAAAAAGCACCTAGGTCCGTTGGCGCCAGCAAGAGCATTTTACCTCACATTTATTACCCTGAATGATCAAAAAATCTTAATTTCATGACTAATAAGTTAGGCCATTCTATGTTTGAAGTTTTTAAGCGCTATATAGACGATAAGGTTTCCTTGACTGACGAAGAATGGTCTAAGATCCGATCCGTCAGTACTGAAAAGAGATTACGCAAGCGTCAGTATCTTTTGCAGAACGGAGACGTTTGGGGTTTACACGTATTCGTTTGCAGGGGCTTAATGAGGTCCTATATCGTAGACAATAAAGGCACCGAACATATCATGCAATTCGTTCCTGAAAATCACTGGACAGGAGACAGGGAAAGCCTGACAACAGGACAGCCTTCCGCCTATAACATAGACGCATTGGAAGAAACTGATCTTGTCCTCATAACAAAGCAGGATTTTGATGAACTGTGTCAAACCATTCCCGCTTTCAATGATTTAATCAATACCATTCTGCAAAGAAGTTTTCTGGTTTCACAGCAACGTATTCAAGCCAGTATCATCTACACTGCTGAAGAAAAGTATAGTCATTTTATTTCTAAATTTCCTGCGATAGCCAACCGTGTTCCGCAACACATGGTTGCTTCATACCTGGGCATTTCTGCCGAAACACTCAGCCGAATAAGAAAAGTGCGCAAGTAATTCTTACCGGAAATATCCTCCCATTTCATTTTTACTCTCTACAGTCTTGACAAATGTCAAGACTTTTTTCTGTCATTTATCAATGGACACAGCCTGCCCGTGGTTGTAATTTTGTTTCATAAACTTTTGAAATCAATACTAACCTTAAAACAACGATATCATGTTCCAAAGAAGTGTTACCCATATCCATCATCCCCTACCGCATCGCGGTTTTATGGGACCTGATCATGCAGCTAGATTGCTGATCGATGTTGACTACAAGGAGAGTGATCCATTTATCATGTTGGCTGACGATCGTCTGGTAAAAACGACCAATGAACCTGTGGGTGGCCCTCATCCTCATGCTGGTTTCGAAACCGTTTCTCTCTTACTGAAGGGTGATATGGGAGACGACAGGCATCGCTTGAAAGCAGGAGATCTTCAGCTCATGACTGCCGGCAGCGGTGTGATTCATACTGAAACCATTGAATCTGCTGTCGACTTCCATCTTTTACAGTTATGGCTTGTTCTTCCCAAAAAAGAACGATGGGCCAAACCCCGTGTACAAGACCTGGCTTTCGAGGATGTTCCATTACTTAAGACGACAGATTACTCCATGAGGCTTTACAGTGGCGCCATGGCAGGTCTTCAATCGCCGATAACAAACTATACTCCATTTATTATTGCCGACTTTGAATTAAAAGGTGGTGCCACTACCATTCAAAACATACCAGCCAATTACACGGCCTTCCTATATGTTCTCGACGGCAAAGTCATAGCAGGTCAAGAGGATCATATGGTTGATTTAAATCGCGTGGCCTGGTTTGATAAAAACCGTTCAAGCGAAGCAAGTGAAATCAA
>DATHPB010000309.1:0-3989 GCA_035484295.1 Cytophagaceae bacterium | reverse complement strand
ACCTCTGGCCTACAGCTACCGCAACCCATACCAGCTCCTGTCAATTGACACAGTTCTTTAAAATCTTCACAACCTCCTTTGATCTTATTGACCAAGTTTCCGGCACCGACATTGTTGCAAGAGCATACCAGCTTTCCTTCCACAGCATCTGGCGCTGAGCCTGAGCGAAGAAGAGCGATACGTTTATCTGAAAGCTCCAGTTCATTTTGCATCATGTCTTTGAATTCTTTAAACTCAGACTTGTCACCAATCAAAATAGTACCTACCAGTTTATCTTTGTGAATGATGCATTTTTTATAATAGCGCTTGGCTTTATCAATGAAAACAACTTCTTCGTATTCCGGATTATCCGGTGTTTCGGCAATACCGAGGGTACATAAATTTACACCTTGAATCTTCAAAATGTTCATCAGCAAAGTACCTTTATACAAAGCAAACGGATCTCCATTCAAATGACGAGCCAATACTTCTGCCTGTTGTTCGGCAGCAGCTGTAAAACCGTATAAGAACTGATTATGCTCGGCAATCTCTCCTACCGCGTAAATAGCAGGATCGGAGGTTTGCAAATAATCATTGATCAATACCCCACGTTTGCAATCCAAACCCGCCTCTTTGGCCAATTCTATATTGGGAATGGTACCTACTGCAAAAACGATAGCATCACAATCAATCGTTCTCCCACTTTTTAACTTTATACCAGAAACTTTTTCCTTGCCCAGAAATGTTTGCAACTCATCATTATAAAATATTTCTATTCCTTTATCTATAAGCTCTTCGTGCAATAATTGGCTACCTAACAAATCCAGCTGCCTGTCCATAAGTCTCGAGATCCGTTGAATCACACAAACTTCTATATCTATTTCTCTTAAAGAAGCCGCCAGTTCAATACCTAACAATCCGCCACCTACAATGATCACTTTGCCTTTTGCTGGTACATGAGCCTTGAGACGGTCAGCATCGTAGCGGGTTCTCATGGAAAATATACCTGCCAGCTTCGGTACGTCCTTCGGCATATTGGCACGACTACCCGTTCCCATAAGCAGGTAATCGTAACTATGTTCCTTCCCGTTTGAATCTGTAACCGTTTTAGCAACCCTATCAATTTTTTCGATGGAAACTCCTTTATGCATTTGTATTCCATAGGAAGACTCTTCTTCCTCCTTCATCTTGATAAGCTGTTCCCATTCCTGTTCTCCACTCACGTAATCAGGTAACATCACGCGGTTGTAAAATGGATAAATCTCTTTGCTGAAAATAATGATTTCTCCTAGTGGGTTGAGTTCTCGGTAACTTTTAACGAAACCAAAAGCTCCAGCTCCAGCTCCGATGACAATGATTTTTTGTACAGGCATTTTATACTTCGTCACCTGTACGGCAGAAAATTTAAAATCAGGTTCTTTGGAACGAGGATCTACCAAACTATTGGTTACATTATTGGCACGAGCCAAATCATTGTTCAATACTTTTCCCCAGTGCATGGGAAGAAAGACTACACCACGTTTAATATCCGTAGTTACTTTAGCCTTCACTCTTGCATTTCCTCTGCTACTGGTTACTTCTACCAAGTCTCCATCCTGAATATTCCTGTCTTTTGCATCTCTGGGATTGATTTCTAAAAACGATTCCGGAATATGTTGTTTCAACTTATTGACTTTACCAGTCTTTGTCATTGTATGCCATTGATCCCTGATTCTACCTGACGTGAGTACCAATGGGAAATTTTCGGACGTTTTTTCAGACTCGTTCGCATCAGGACAAGCATGAATCTGCGCACGTTGATTGGGTGTATAAAATTTAAAATCGGTAAACAGGCGTTTGGTACCGCCGTTGATTTCGCCGATAGGATAAGGCCATTGCACAGTACCCTGATTTTTCAAGACAGCATAATTAAGTCCCGACACATCGATATTAGTACCTTTGGTCAATTGCGCATGTTCCGCATAAACCTCTGCAGAATTTTTAAAATCAAACCCTGAGAAGCCCATTTTACGGGCAAAGCGACAAATGATTTCCGTATCAGGCAAAGCTTCTCCCGGGGCATCTACTACTTTATTCAGGTAACTGATTCTCCGTTCAGAATTGGTCATTGTACCTTCTTTCTCCGCCCAACTCGCTGCAGGTAAAATCAAGTCAGCATATTTCAGCGTATCAGAACGGTTAGACATTTCCTGCACGATCACAAACTTCGCTTTACTCAAAGCAGCCTCTACTTTCCTGGCATCGGGCATGCTGACCAAGGGATTGGTACATGCGATCCATATCGCTTTCATGCGACCGTCTTCCAGGGCTTCAAACATTTCAGTAGCGGTAAAGCCAGGCTTTGCGGAAATATCCGGTACTCCCCAGTAGCTAGCTACTTCCGCGCGGTGTACAGGATCACTGAGGTTTCTATGAGCGGGTAACAAATTGGACAATCCTCCTACTTCTCTTCCCCCCATTGCATTGGGTTGACCCGTAAGAGAGAAGGGACCAGATCCGGGTTTACCAATTTTACCTGTAATCAAATTGAGATCAATCAAACTTAAGTTCTTGTTGACACCAATGACACTTTGATTCAAACCCATGGCCCACATGGTAATAAATCCTTTCGAACGCCCTATATATTCGGCTACCCAACGGATGTCGTCAACTCTTACTCCACATATTCTGGCAGACTCGGCTAATGTTCTTTGGAAAACAAGTTCTTTGTATTTTTCAAAACCATCGGTATATTTTTCTATGAACTCGGTATCAATCATCTCACGTTGAATCAGCACTCTTCCAATCGCATTACAAAGCACTACATCGGTACCGGGATTGATTTGCAAATGAATATCCGCTAATGAACAAGTTTGCGTTTTGCGAGGATCAGCTACAATAATTTTCACATCAGGATTCGCCGCCTTGTGTGCTTCAATCCTTCTCCATAGAATAGGATGACACCAGGCAGGATTCGCTCCTGAAATAAAAATACAATCTGATAATTCTATGTCTTCATAACTGATGGGTACCGAGTCTTCTCCGAGACTTAATTTATAACCCACCACAGCCGAACTCATACAAAGCCTGGAATTCGTATCGATGTTATTCGATCCTATAAATCCTTTGATGAGTTTGTTGATGACATAATACTCTTCTGTCAAACATTGTCCTGAAACATAAAATCCTACCGAGTCAGGACCATGTTTGGCTATGATGGACTTGAACACCGCAGCGGCCCTATCCAATGCATCATCCCAACTCACCCGCTGCATGGGAGCATTGCGACTGTAACGCATTTCCGGATAAAGCAACCGGTCAGACTTGTCCATCACCGTATAGTGGAGGTTCATTCCCTTGGAACAAAGCATGCCTTTATTCACCGGATGATCTTTATCACCTTCTACCTTGATATTGCCGTGTTTATCCTTGTTCACGACAATACCACAACCAACGCCACAATAAGAACATGTTGTTTTGAATGACTCCATTTATCTTTTTTATTTATCTCTCAGGGAATAGATCATGCTCCTTTTTTAAATAGAGGATTTTATATCCGCTATCGACAGCTTATCCATCAGCATGCCCAACAGCTGGTCATGAATTCTGATATAGGCAGGATCGTGAACGATTTCTTTTTTATTTCTCGGTCTTACCAAAGGGACATCCACAATAGCCTTTACTGTAGCCGCAGGACCATTATTCATTACCACAATGCGATCCGATAAGAAAATGGCTTCTTCAATATCATGCGTGACCATCACGATCGTTTTATTGCGGTTGTCTAGGTTCCATAGTTTCAACAGTTCAATGTGCATGGCACTTTTAGTCAAGGCATCCAAGGCTCCAAAAGGTTCATCCAACAGGAGTATGCTAGGGTTGATCGCAAAGGCGCGAGCAATAGCCACTCGTTGTTTCATTCCACCGGACAATTGACCTGGCAGTTTGTCTTTGTGTTCATAAAGATTTACCATCTTCAGCGTATCCTTTACCAATGTTGTCTTTTCTGTCTTATTCAGATCTTTCAAAAC
>DATHPB010000308.1:0-2932 GCA_035484295.1 Cytophagaceae bacterium | reverse complement strand
ATAACTGTAAAACAAGCAGGACAGTACTATTATAGGCTGGATGCTTCAATAGCCTGCCTTAGCTGTTAATTGATCAACCAGCGCAGTTTATTTGTTGTTGCAACGGATTTGTTGTGTGTTTTGTTTTAATAGATAAAAAATATTTACTGTATAATAAGCTGCTTTTCTTTTCTCCTTTATTCGAAATCAAACCTTTTAGATTGAAAATCGTCTTACACTCTTTCAATTAACAATATTCCGAGAGAACGAAAGTCCGTTAGAATCAATGGTGCAACACCTCTCTATTGCAAATCCATTGAAGCCTCTTAATTGTCTTAACTTATAATTCTTTTGTGAACTCTTCTGACCAACAGAAAACGCCTGCTCATAGTTGGAAATTCACTCTAATGAATGGATGAGGGAGCCAGAGTGGCATGATCCATATGAATTTTTGTGGAGCAATTATATGTACCAGTCCTACCACAGCATAAACAAAGATCATTAAGTAAAAGAAGAATTTCCCCTTCGCTCTACCAGTTTGTAATTTCTTTTAGGAAAGGCATTAATTGATCCGCCATTTTCTGTTGTGAGACAATCGTCGCATGCCAGTCTTCTCCATAAGGTGCTATCTGTGTCGCCAGGTTAACGTAATACACCAACTGATCACCTGCTTTATTTATTTCTGTTACTACGTTTTGTACATCATGCTGAATACGAGTCAAACATTTTCGTTCTGCTGGCCAATAGTCAGACATACTTACTCCTGTAATGCAAACAATCTTTGCCAAAGGATAATATGATCTTAATTTTTTTACAAACTCAATATATGTTTTTACAAAAGAAGTATCATCTAAATAATTCCCCTGTGACTCTGGGAAAAAATCGTTGGTGCCTAACTTGATGACCACTACATCAGGAATTTCTTTCTTTACATCCCACAATGCCCCATTTACTTCATCGGGAAAAATATTCAAATAAATTTTAGGCAATGTTCCTTCTTCACTACCGGTATTGTTTCTGTATAAGCCCCTTCCTGAATAAGCGATGCATCGATATTCCACATTCAACTTGCGCGCAACGATCGCGCCATAGGTAAGGTAATGGTTTTCATTTTTGCTATGAAAGCCTGTATTGGGATTGCCTTCTGGTGGTGCGACAATGCTCACTTCGTTTCCATAACCGCAAGTGAACGAGTCGCCGATGAATTCAATACGGTATTTTTTCTCGACTGGTTTTTCAAATACCGTTCCTGCAGCGGCTTTGAAACCAAGAAAGATACAACTGCCGACAGCACATTCCGTGCGCTTAAAAATTTCTATGCTGTGCTTTTGATAGGAAAGCCCTTTTGCTAATTCATACGATTGTTGGCCTTGTTCTATTTGTAGCGTTTTGTAAAATTTATCATCCACTACCACCGCAAAGTAATTGGTGTGCTGTTCATCGCCGGATGACAAGTCTTCCATCAACATGGACAGTGTCGTTCCTGTAAATACTGTTTTGATGGAAACACCCGAATAACAAAAGGAAGGTTTCATCGGGTGACTAAAATCTACTCTACCGGCATATGAAATTTCTTTTGCATTGGCAGGAAGAGTAATCTGATTTTTTTCTTGTGCCTTACAGGAGATGATCGTTAATAAAAACAAAAGTATAAGCACTTGGTTTTTCATCTTGCTTGTTTTTATTTAAGGTATAAAAAAAGGAGAATGTTTCCACTCTCCTTTTTATTTTACGCTACTATCTTTTACATGTGTATCGGCCTGTTGGCTGTAGCTGCCAAACAGGCTTCTCTCATAGACTCAGTAAATGTAGGATGTGCATGCGACATGCGCGATACATCTTCCGCAGATGCCCTGAATTCCATCGCCACTACCGCTTCAGCAATCATATCCGCGGCACGAGGGCCGATCATATGAACACCTAAGATTTCGTCGGTCGTTTTATCAGCTAATACTTTTACAAAACCATCCAAGTCCATACTGGCACGCGCTCTGCCAGAAGCTTTGAAAGGAAACGATCCTACTTTGTACGCGCGACCTGATTCTTTCAACTGCTCTTCGGTATAACCTACTGCAGCCACTTCCGGCCACGTATATACCACACCCGGAATCAAGTTATAATTCACGTGAGGTTTTTGTCCAACCAAACGTTCGGCAACAAACGTTCCTTCTTCTTCCGCTTTGTGTGCCAACATTGCTCCTTTGACTACATCACCAATGGCATAGATACCAGGTGTTGAGGTTTCCAAATGATCGTTGACATCGATGCGTCCTCTCTCGTCTACCTTTACACCGGCGGCTTCCAGATTCAATCCTTCGGTATAAGGTTTCCTTCCAATCGCTACCAATACATAGTCTCCTTTTATTTCTACCACTTGGCCTTCTGCATTCTCCGCCTTTACAGTTACTTCCTTGCCTTTTGTTTCGGCACCTACTACTTTATGCTTGAATAAAAATTCAAATCCTTGCTTGCTCAACACTTTTTGCAATTCTCTTCCCAAGCCCCTGTCCATTGCCGGAATCAAAGTGTCGAGGAATTCAATCACCGTTACTTTCGCACCTAAACGTGAATATACAGAACCCAACTCCAATCCGATTACACCACCACCAATAACAATTAAGTGTTTAGGAACTTCTGTCAAATTCAATGCTTCCGTAGAAGTAATGATGCATTTTTTATCAATCGGTACAGGAGGAATACTGATTGGTTTAGAACCCGTAGCAATAATCGTGTTCTTTGTTTCGATCTCTTGTGACTGACCATCAGCAGCAGTGACCTTGATTTTATTCTTGTTGACGAATGAACCGATGCCGGTAAAAACATCGATTTTGTTTTTCTTCATCAAGAAATTGATACCGTCTACAGTTTGTTTTACTACATCACCTTTGCGCTTGATCATCTGGCCAAGATCCACTTTCAAATCCTTCAATTCGATGCCGTGTGTCTTGAACGT
>DATHPB010000307.1:0-3195 GCA_035484295.1 Cytophagaceae bacterium | reverse complement strand
TTTAGCTTGTTCTGCATTCATCGGTTGTAAGGCTTGTGGTAAAGGTAAGAAATTGCAGTGGAAGAGCGATGAACTTTCTTGGATAGGTTTATGTTACGCTTTTTGAAAAATCAGAAAGGCTAAAGAGGAAAGGATAAAATTATCGCGTTTCTGGTTTGTCCTCTGTATTTTGTTTTCTCACCACTTATCTTAACCTTATGATTAACGAACTAATTGACAGAAGATGGAGCACCCGAGCTTTCAGTGAATCACTACTTACACAGCAGGATGTGGAAAAATTATTGTTGGCAGCGAGTAAGGCTCCTTCCGCTTTTAATGAACAACCCTGGCGTTTTATCGTTGGCTTAAAAGGACACAGCGACGTGTACGATAAAGTGCTTAGTCTGTTGACGGACAACAACCGTTTGTGGGCCTCCAAGGCACCTTTGTTAATTATGTTATTGGCTAAGAGAACATGGTCTCACAATGGCGAACCCAATCCCAATGGCGTATACGATGCGGGACAGGCTGCTGCCTACTTGACTATTCAAGCGACACACGACAATTTATTTGTGCATCAGATGGCAGGCTTTGATCGTCAGAAATCGGTGGAGGTCTTGTCCATTGATCCCGATTTTCAACCCATGGTTGTGATTGCCGTTGGCCATAAAGGTTCAGAAGAACATTTACCCGAAGGGTTGAGAAAACTAGAACAGTCTCGTTCTCCCAGAAAAAAGCTGGAAGAATTAATCGTTAGAAAATAATCTTCAACCAGCAAGAAAAAGCCTGCTTGATCATTGCATCAGGCAGGCTTTTTTGTATTCATTTTTTCAAACCATTCTTCCTCATAAATTTTTATGCCTGTCAAAATGAGCGTATTGACCATTTGACCTCATGAAATTTTACCCTTTGAAATCCAGTATATAACCGTCAACCGTAAGTATAACCATGATACAAGTATTAAAATATGTCTTGCTTACCGTATTGGTTTTTATGATTTATATCGTGATCAGTACGTCGTTAGCATCTAACCTTTATAAAGAATGGGATTTTCTAGCAGCTATTCCATGGATGCGCGCGACCCTATGGGACTTTTATGCCAACATACTCTTGATTTATTTGTGGGTGATCTATAAGGAGAAGAATGTATTGGTGATGCTGTTATGGGCAGTACTGTTTTTCTGTTTGGGGAGTATAGGAACAATCGGTTATGTTCTGATTCAACTGTTCATCACAAAACCTACAGACACGATCAAAGATGTATTGGTACAATCTAAACGCGATCAATAATCATGCATATCCTTTTTCTTTTCCTCCTGTCCTTAATGGTCATTTCTTTGATGATGTTTGTTGTCTGGTTATTGCAATTGAAAAACAAGAATGCAGGAATTGTAGACATCGTGTGGGCCATCAGCTTTATGGTGTCGGCTGTTGTGTTTAGTCTCTTTACTAATGGTTTCTATATCCGCCAATACATCGTAGTGGGATTGGTTTCAGTGTGGTGCCTGCGATTGGGAGTTCATTTGTTTGTACGCAATTGGGGAAAACAAGAAGACCTGCGTTATATGGAGCTTCGCAAAAAATGGGGAACGCAGACGAATAGAAATTTATTTTTTTTCTTTGAGTTTCAAGCCATCACTGCTGCGGCACTTTCTATTCCTTTCATTTTCATACTAAATAATGAGTCTCGAGAATTTTCTACAGTAGAAATCATGGGTTACGAATTATTTTTAGTCGGGGTGATAGGAGAAGGAATTGCCGATTACCAATTGAAACACTATAAAAAGACTGTACCCAAAGGAGGTATCTGTAATTGGGGTTTATGGAATTATTCCCGGCATCCCAATTATTTCTTTGAATGGCTGGTATGGGTAGCGATCTTCCTTATTGCTCTGTCTGCGCCTTATGGATGGATCTCTGTTTATTGTCCTTTGCTCATGTGGCATTTCCTAAACAATGTAACGGGTGTCAAAGTAACAGAAGAGCACATGGTGAAGACCAGAGGAGAGACTTACATTCAATACCAGGCCACAACCTCTGCTTTTCTTCCCTGGTTTAAGTTGAACAAACAATAACATCCTTAAATATAAAAGATATCATTATGTGGTACACTGGTTTATTAGAAAAAAATTTAGTTCCTGATTTTCTCATTAGAAAAGGTATCAGGGATTTGTTGAAGCAACGTTTGGCGGATGAAATATCTGATGACTTGGAAGGACAGCAAAAGCATTTCATGGATTTGTTGAAGAGCTTTAAAAGTTCTGCCATAGCAGTAGAAACCCAAGCAGCCAATGAACAACATTACGAAGTGCCTACGGAATTTTACTTGCATACATTGGGTAAGAATTTAAAGTACAGCAGTGGTTATTGGAAAAACGACAATACTACTTTCGATCAATCGGAAGACGATATGCTGGAATTGACATGCCAGCGTGCAGAACTGAAAAATGGCATGGAAATTTTAGAACTGGGTTGTGGATGGGGATCGTTGACTTTGTTTATGGCGGCCAAATTTCCTCAATCCAATATCCTGGCAGTTTCCAACTCCGCAACGCAACGCACGCACATTGAAAAGGTCGCAAGTCAACGTGGATTGAATAATGTGAAAATCGTTACTGCCGATATTAATGTATTCACTACTGAGCGTCGCTTCGATAGAATTGTATCCGTAGAAATGTTTGAGCACATGCGCAACCATGCACAGCTGTTTGAAAAAATTTCAGGCTTTCTGAAAGACGAGGCGAAAATGTTCATCCATATTTTCACGCATAAAGAACTGACATATTTGTTTGAAGTGAAAGACGAAACGGATTGGATGTCGAAATATTTTTTTACAGGAGGTATGATGCCTTCAGACCATTACCTACTTTATTTTCAAGATCATTTTACGATCCAAAATCATTGGAGGGTAAATGGTATGCATTACTCTAAAACGTCGGAAGCCTGGCTCAGTAAGATGGATCATAACAAAGCCATAATCATGCCGCTATTTGAGAAGACCTACAGTAAAGAGCAGGCATTGAAATGGTGGGTGTATTGGAGAATATTTTTCATGTCGTGTGCTGAATTATGGGGTTATGACAACGGAAACGAGTGGTTTGTAAGCCATTATTTGTTTCAAAAAAGATAAATCCAGTAAGCAAAGTGGGTGCGTATATGTATAAAATGACTTGTATATGAGTACTCGACGAAACCTCATGTTGATTCTTTTATTTT
>DATHPB010000306.1:0-3373 GCA_035484295.1 Cytophagaceae bacterium | reverse complement strand
GCTTTTTACGAGAGATACAAAGATGTTCCTTTCCAGAAAATTTACATCTCGGGTTTAGCAAGAACTTATCAATCTGTCCATAAGTTTATTACAGCAGGTATCCCTTACGAAACGAATGCGGCATTAAATGAAATCAGCTGGGGCAGGTGGGATGGCAAACTTCCTACCTCCTAGATGCATAGTGTGTATTGGCAAATCGTCAACAAGTGGAAAGAGGGCGACCTCACTGCGAAGATAGAAGGTGAAGAGACACCGGTGGAAGTCAGTCAGCGCCTGATTCCTGTGGTTGAAAAACTCTTGACGAAAGAAGAATCTCCTATACTCATATGCATGCACGGTCGTGCCATGCGTATATTATTGGCTATGCTGACTCAGCAACCCTTGTCTATCATGGATTCTTTTCCACATGAAAATTTATGTCTTTACGTGCTGGAAGTGAAAGACGGACAAGCGGTTATTACCGAACAAAATGATCTTTCCCATTTACAGAAAGGAGCCTGACGATGAAAATTGACATTCATGGCTTATTAAATCCGATAAACCAGGTTTTTTTAAGGAAAAAAAATTACTTTTGGGTTCTATAAATTAAAAATATTTAACGACAGCTTTTACAATGGCAGAGGTTATTAGAATGCCCAAGATGAGCGATACGATGACAGAAGGGGTTATCGCAGCTTGGCACAAAAAAGTCGGAGACAAAGTAAAATCCGGAGATTTGCTTGCAGAAGTAGAAACAGACAAAGCAACGATGGAACTGGAATCGTACGAGGAAGGTACCATTCTTTATATCGGACCGAAAGCGAAAGACGCCGTACCTATCGACGGATTGATTGCTATCGTTGGAAACCAAGGCGAAAATATTGACGATATTTTAAAACAGTTTGCAAACGGTGGTGGTGCACAAGCTCCGGCTGCTGCTCCTACCGCAGAAAAACAGGTGGCACCAGCTCCTGAAGCTCCGGCTGTAGACACGTCTAACATCAAGGCAGAAATAGTCCGTATGCCTAAGATGAGCGATACAATGGTAGAAGGTACCATTGTAAAGTGGCATAAAAAAGTAGGAGATGCTGTGAAGTCTGGTGATTTGTTGGCAGAAGTAGCGACCGACAAAGCAACGATGGAATTGGAATCTTACGAAAACGGTACGTTGTTGCACATTGGTGTGCAGGAAGGTGAGTCAGTAATCGTTGACGGTATCCTGGCTATCATCGGTGAAAAAGGCACAGACATTTCTCCTTTATTGAATGCTAAACCGGCAGCGAAGAAGGATGAAAAAGCTGCCCCTGTCCAAACGACTGCTACTAACTCCGCTCCTCAAGCCACAACAGCTCCTGCACATCCAGTAGGCAATACCGACGGTCGCACAAAAGTATCCCCATTGGCTAAGAAATTAGCACAAGATAAAGGAATCAACATCAGTGATATTCATGGTTCCGGGGAAGCTGGCAGAATTGTAAAAAGAGACATTGAAAACTTTACACCAGGTACCAAATCTGCTGGCAAATCGGGCAACACTTCTTCTGCACCTGCAGGACAAGAAAGCTTTGAAGAAGTGGCGGTTACCCAAATGCGTAAGACCATTGCACGCAGGTTGTCTGAAAGCTTGTTCACAGCTCCTCACTTCTACGTGACCATGGAAATCAACATGGACAAAGCGATTGAAGCAAGAAATTCAATCAATGAGGTGGCTCCGTTGAAAGTTTCCTTCAATGACCTTGTGGTGAAAGCATCTGCGGCAGCATTGAAGAAACATCCGAAGATCAATTCTTCCTGGTTAGGAGATAAAATAAGAATCAACCACCATGTAAACATCGGTATAGCGGTAGCTGTAGACGAAGGCTTGTTGGTTCCGGTTGTTCGTTTCACTGATACCAAGTCATTGACTCAAATTTCCAGTGAGATCAAAGACCTTGGTGCAAAAGCAAAAAACAAGCAACTACAACCGGCAGATTGGGCAGGTAATACCTTTACCATTTCAAACTTAGGCATGTTCGGTGTAGATGAGTTTACAGCCATCATCAATCCGCCAGATGCTTGCATCTTGGCTGTGGGTGGAATCAAACAAACTGCCATTGTAAAAGACAGCCAGTTGGTTGTCGGCAACATCATGAAAGTAACGTTATCGGCAGATCATAGAGTGGTAGACGGTGCTTCTGGTGCAGCATTCCTTCAGACTCTTAAATCCTTGTTGGAAGATCCAATCAGATTGCTGGCATAATCAAATTATACATTCATAAGGGCGAAGAAAGAGAGTGGAGCATGCACTTTTTTTCTTCGCTTTTTATTTATTAAACGAATCACCATTCTTTCTATGGAGAAAATAAAATCAACTACAGTCCTCGCTGTCTCGCACAACGGGCATACTGCTATAGGTGCAGACGGTCAGGCAACTATGGGTAATACTGTTGCCAAAAGTAATGTACGTAAAATTAGAAAACTGGCTGACGGCAAGATTGTAGCAGGTTTTGCCGGCTCTACGGCAGATGCCTTTACTCTAATTGAACGCTTTGAAGAAAAGCTGGCTGCTCATAGCGGCAACATGAAAAGAGCAGCGATAGAGTTGGCAAAAGATTGGCGTACGGATCGTTACCTGAGTAAATTGGAAGCCATGTTGATTACGATCAGCAAAGAAGAAATGCTGATCATCTCGGGAACAGGCGATGTTTTGGAACCTGACAATGGCGTGGCTTCTATAGGATCAGGAAGCATGTATGCACAATCTGCTGCATTGGCTTTGAAAAAACATGCCGCTCATTTATCCGCAGAAGAAATGGTAAAAGAAGCACTTACCATTGCCGCTGATATTTGTATATATACCAACCACAACTTCATCATCGAAAACTTATAACGATGTCTGATTCTATTATCATTTATCATAATCCCAGGTGTCAGAAAAGCAGAACGGCATTAGAAGAATTGGAGGACAATGGGACGGAGGTGAAAATTGTAGAATACCTGAAAACAGCACCCACGGGAAAAGAACTGAAAGTATTGTGTGAGCAACTAAATCTTAAACCAAAAGATTTGGTACGAAAAAGCGAACCCTTATATAAAGAACAATACCAAGGCCAGGTACTGTCAGATGCGCAGTGGTTGAAGGTATTGTCCGAACATCCCATATTGATACAAAGACCTATTGTAGTCAAAGGCAATAAGGCTGCGATCGCAAGAGAAGAGGGAGTACTAAGGCAATTTTTAAAATGAAATTTTCTAGCTATATTACTAATATGAAGAAAATCACAGTCGTACTTTTTGCGTTACTGTCGCTGTCTGCCTCATCGCATGCCCAGATCAGTTATCCTAAGGTGAAAAAATTCAATGTCGGATTATTTTTGGGATTGGGCGGACAGACGGGACCTGTGCTTAATCCTGT
>DATHPB010000305.1:0-6973 GCA_035484295.1 Cytophagaceae bacterium | reverse complement strand
GAAGTGGATGAAATGTTGAATCTTGGCTTTCGTCCTCAGCTGACACGTGTGATAGACTTGTTACCTGCGAAAAGACAAAACCTCATGTTCTCGGCTACGATTACTGAAGAAGTGGAAGAGTTCATTCAGGAATATTTTAATGATCCGGAAAAAATAGAAGCAGCACCTACGGGTACCCCTTTGGATAACATCACTCAGATCGGTTACCGGGTTCCTAATTTTTACACGAAGGTAAATCTTTTACAACTGTTCTTGACGGAGCAACCGGAGATGAAAAAAGTATTGGTCTTTACGTCGACCAAAAGTCTGGCAGATCTTTTGTTTGAAAAACTGGAGAAAGCGTTTGCAGGACAAACAGGTGTGATTCACTCTAACAAAGAACAGAATCATCGTTTTCATTCGGTGAGTCAATTTGAAAACGGTACCTACAGAATTCTAATTGCTACCGACATTGTGGCCAGGGGGCTTGATATCTCCAGTGTAACGCATGTCATCAATTTTGACACACCAAAAATTCCGGAAAACTATATTCATCGCATCGGCCGAACAGGTCGTGCGGACAAAAAAGGAGAAGCGAGAACATTCATTACGGAAAACGACTTTGAAAACCTAGAGCACATCGAAGAGCTGATGAATTTTAGCATTGACATTGCACCGTTACCCGAACACTTGGTCCTCTCGGATATTCTCATCGAAGAAGAGAGACCGAAAGTAAAGATGAAGAATGTATTGGTGAAAACACCGAAGAAAGAAGAATCGGGACCTGCTTTTCACGAGAAAAAAGAGAAGAATAAAAAAGTAAATAACAAAATCAGAAGGGGAGAAGCTCATAAATTGAAATACGGAAAGCCGAAGAGTGCGAGGGGGCAAAAGAAAAGATAGTGACGGGTAATTAATTACCGGCTGCTTTTTTCAAAGCGTTTATCATTCTTCAGTTTTTCTTCTATCGCATCTATAGATACCGAGCTTGCACATCCGCATCCTTCTCCACATCCTTCTTTCCTGGCAAACATGCGGTATACCATTCTCCCCAGGTAGAAGAGAGCGACTGTAAATAAAAGGCCGATGGAAATTTCCTGCCACATGTTTTCTCAACTCTTTTTTTGGACAAAAAGTTCTACCAGTATTTTTGAATGACCTGAAGCATTTCTTCGTGAATATTTCCTGTGGCCAAAACCTCATGTCCACTATGAAAATTATTTCCTCCTTTGAAATCAGAAACTCTTCCGCCGGCTTCTTTTACGATAAGTGCTCCTGCCGCGACATCCCAATCTTTCAGGTTGAACTCGAAGTATCCCTCAAACCGTCCGCAAGCGGTGTAACATAAATCTACCGCTGCGGAACCGAAGCGACGCAAGCCGTGGCTTTTTAACAATAGCTCTTTCATGATTTCAAAATACGAATCCGTTTTGTCGAGCAAACTGTATGGGAATCCAGTGGCAATGAGCGAACCCGATAGCGTATTGGTTTTCGAAACGGTTATTTTTTCGTCATTGCAAAATGCACCGCCGTTTTCCCATGCGTAAAAACATTCGTTTTTGTTTGCCTCGTGTACCAGTCCGGCGATTTCCTTTCCGTTTTCACGCAAGGCGATACTGATGGAAAAAACAGGAAGGCGGTGTAAATAATTGGTAGTGCCGTCGAGCGGATCAATGATCCATTGCAAGCTTTTGTTTTCTTTCATGCCTCCTTCTTCCGCCAGTATGCTGGCTTCAGGAAGGAGCCTGGATAAATCGTCAACCAACAGGTCTTCTGTCTGCTTGTCCACGTAAGAGACCAAATCGTTTTTGCCCTTGTATACAATATCGCTGGCATTGAAACGATTCAATTCGGTGAGTTGAAAGGCAGCAGCTTTAGCTGCACTCTTTCGCACTTCTTTCAACAACGATGCTAAATCCTGATTAGTCATGGATGATTTTTTTGCCTGTAATGCCCAACACGAGAAATACCAATGAACCAACAACAGCGAATATTCCCATTGCATCTCCCAGTAAAGAGTACAAGGTAGATGTTGGATTGTAAAGTAGCACCTGACGCATGGCACGTTGTTCGTCGTAATGACTCTGACTGATGATGTCGCCGCGTTGGTTAATGAAACCGGAGATGCCTGTATTTGCTGCTCTTGCCACACACTTCCGATGTTCGATGGCACGCAGACGGGCATAATGAAAATGCTGAACATGTCCGGCCGTGTTTCCCCACCAGGCGTCATTGGTAATGATGAAAAAGAGCCCCGCTCCGTTCTTTACATACTCGCCCAGGAATTCTCCATAGATAGACTCATAACAAATGACAGGTGATACAGCGGTGTGATCTGCTGTTTTTAATACGGTACGTTGTTTTTGTTTGCCAACCGAAGCTACTACCAAATCACCCAGACTCTGTGTAACAAAACCAAAGATCTTTGGATAAGGAAGTACCTCAACTCCAGGTACGAGCTTTGACTTGTGATAAAAAACCGGAGCTTGTCCTTTCGTAATGAACAATCCTGTGTTGTAAGGAGTGTAAAACACTTTGGGATCTTGCGTGGGATAGGCCATGCCATCTGCGGTTTCAGCAGACGGAAAGAAATGGTAGCTATCTGCACCTACCAGAAAGGCTGTACGAGGATAATGCTGGGTAAAAAGAACGAGGTTGCGCAACATCACATTATTCGCCACCACTTTTTGAGAATCATCTTCTTCCAATATGTCAGCGGGAAAAGAAGTTTCAGGCCATAAAACGAAATCGGTAGAACTCCCGATCGCATCTTTGCTCATGCTTTCCAATCGTTGGTATTGTTCGGCATAAGAAATAAAATTTTTCGTCCCCGGATATTTTTGAGTATAGGGATCAATGTTGGGTTGAATGACTACCACTTCTTTTCCCTTACCTTCTTCTTTATAGGTAAGATAACGCAGGAAAGAAAACAGTACAGGAATCAATGCGACGCTTAAGGTCAGGTAAAACAGGGCTTTGTGACGAGGTTGTTTTTTGACGTAACAGCTGTAACATAAGAAAACAAGCACATTGGTGGTCAATATCCAAAAGGAGCCTCCCAGCACACCGGTGTATTCGTACCATTGTACCATTTCCGGAAACAGTGCGGCAGAGTTGCCTAATGTCAACCAAGGCCAGGAGAGTTCCCAATTAAGGTGCCAGTACTCAAAGGCAATGAAGTAAAGAACGATACTAAAATGAGACCACCATACGAACTTCAGCCGGTAAGTGGTTACGCGGTATGCCAACCATGGAATAAGCATGAGCAGTGCGTTGACGAGCATAGCGAACACAGCCCCTGGAGGTGTGGAGTTCCAGACCCACCACGTAGTAAAAATATTGAATAATGCGAGTGTTGTGTAAATGTACAAAATGAAAGCGCCCAAGCGTAAACGATCGTTTCCTAATTGTTCATTGATCCAAAATAAGGGCGTGAATGCAACAAGGATCAATGGGAAAAAAGGCATGACCGGCCAGGCCAGATACAGCAATAGCGACGACAGCACTGACAAAGAAAAGAAAAGCAGACGTTGATTGGATGGAACAGTTTTCATACACTTTAATCTTCGTCGCGGTTACGTTTTTTTTCAGTGATAGTGCGATCAAGTACTATCACAAATTCACCCTTTAATACATTCGTATTAAAATGTTGAAAGACTTCTGCAGGAGTACCACGAACAATCTCTTCAAACTTTTTACTGATCTCACGGGCGACGGAAATTTTCCTGTTCTCCTGTCCCGAAGCGATCAGCTCTTCCAGTGTCTTGAGCAAACGGTGTGGTGATTCGTAAAACACGACCGTGCGTTCTTCTTTGGCGATCGTTTCAAACCAGGTTTTCCTTCCTTTTTTTACCGGAGGAAATCCTTCAAAGACAAAACTGTCGGTTGGGAATCCTGACATGACCAATGCGGGTATCAGTGCTGTTGCACCAGGTAGACATTCTACCGCAATACCTTGTTGCACGCAACTTCTCACCAGTAAAAACCCCGGATCCGAAATGCCCGGTGTTCCTGCGTCACTGACCAATGCAATGTTTTTACCTTCTGCCAATTCATTGACAATTCTTTCCAATGCTTTGTGTTCATTGAATGAATGGAAGCTCGATAATTTATTTTCTATCTGATAATGTTTGAGTAGGTGAATGGTAACGCGCGTGTCTTCTGCCAGGATAAGGTCGCATTCCTTCAACAGTCGTATGGCACGAAGCGTGATGTCTTCAAGGTTACCAACGGGTGTAGGTATGAGGTATAGTTTTCCGTGCTCACTCATGGACGGTATGCAGCATCTATGGCCTTGGCCAGTTCATGATCTTTTGCAGTGATCGTATTGCCTGCACTGTGTGTACACAATTCGATCCATACTTTGTTCCAGACGTTTCTCCATTCGGGATGATGGTCTGCTTTCTCTGCCAACAGTGCCACTTGTGTCATGAAGGCGAAAGCCTGTGAAAAATCTTTGAATACAAATTCCTTACTTAGTTTGTTATTTTGTTCCGTCCAGCTCATGCCTGTATGTGTTTAGTGAGGAGACTTTTTCTTTGTGATCTCAAACTGCTTGATTTTGTATTTTTTTAGCGAATCTTTTTTCCTTTCCCAGGGAGGCGTTGTCCTGGAACACATGTCCAGTGCAAAGGCAATGACTGTCAGCGTGAACAAGACAGCGACGATTGCAAATATTTTCTTCTGACGATTCATGATCAGCGGTTAGTGAACCCTTTTCAAGTTCACACCGGCTACGGGTGCGATGACGAGCGGTACTTTTTCTACGGTTACCGTACTTGTATCCAGACCGAACGCACTGGTCTCGGACAAACTCATGCGCCGGAGTATAAAGTAGATATCCATGATGAATTGTTCTTTCCAAGGTAAGTCGTTGTCGTGACTCAAGTGTTTTTCCAACACTACGAATTTGAAATCACCGATCAGGTTACGCTTGCTCAATGAAGTGTAACGGCTGGTAAAATCCACCTCCTTGTTTTGCACCATGTCTTCCACCACTTTGCGGAAGAATAGGTTCACACGAGGTTCTATACGGAATCCCAGTTTGAAATCGATGCGGATCAAATCATCGGGAAGAATCGTGTTTACTTTATACTCCATGGCGTAAGGTTCGTCTACCACGTCTATATGCAGCAACCAATAGATATCAGCACGCTTGGGTTGTTTCTGGAAAATCGAGTAGATGACTTTCGATTCGATGTCTTTGATGGAGTCGGCGCTCGTCAGGTAGACCACGTGTGTCGCGTATTTGTTGACGGACGTATCTCGACTCAGTTCCTTGATCAATGGGAAATACTCTTCTAAAGGAACAAATTCTGTCAAGCGGTTCTTGATTTTTCTTGCCTGGTACCAGACGTACATGACCGTCATCAAGGCACCTCCAATAACGAGTGTCACATAACCGCCTTTGGAAAATTTCTCAAGGTTGGCAATCAAAAAAGCGACTTCAATAAACAAGAAGGTAAAAAAGAAAGTATAGACAATGAAGCGATTCAGTTTTTTGATCGACTTGAGGTAGTAGGTAAGCAATACTGTGGTCATGAGCATGGTCAGACTAATGGCGAGGCCGTATGCGGCTTCCATCTCTTCCGAATGTCTGAAGTACAGGATGACTCCGAGACAGCCCAAGAACAATACCCAGTTGATGCTGGGAATGTAAAGCTGCCCTTTGGTCAGTGTAGGATAATGAATTTTCACTTTGGGCCAGAGATTCAATCGGATGGCTTCACTGATCAAGGTATAGGAACCACTGATCATGGCCTGACTGGCAATGATCGCAGCCAGTGTAGCGATAGCAATGCCGTATATCAGGAACCACTCGGGAATGATCTGGTAAAAAGGATTGACACCGTTCAGCAGTTGCCCGTCGTGTTTCAAAATCCATGCAGACTGTCCCATGTAGTTGATCACCAAGGCAAACTTTACAAAGATCCAGCTCACGCGGATGTTTTTGCGACCGCAATGTCCAAGGTCGGAATACAGCGCTTCAGCTCCGGTGGTACAAAGGAACACCGCTCCCAACAACCAGAAACCTCCGGGATGATTACACAACAAATTATAAGCATAATAAGGATTGAGTGCCTTTATTACCGATAGATTTTGAATGACCTCATTGAATCCGACAACAGCGAGCATGGCGAACCAGATGAACATGATCGGTCCGAAAAAATTGCCGACGGCTTTGGCTCCAAATTTTTGAAAAATAAACAAAGCACTGATGATGGCTATGACAATGGGTACTGTATTGAGTTCAGGTTTGAAGATTTGCAGTCCTTCTATGGCAGAAGAGACCGAGATTGGTGGAGTAATCATTCCATCGGCAAGCAATGTTCCTCCTCCTATGATGGCTGCCCAGATGAGCTTTGGGTTTCTTCTTCGAATGAGTGCAAACAGAGAAAAAATCCCCCCCTCACCTTTATTGTCTGCGCGTAAGGTAATGAATACGTATTTAAAAGTCGTTTGTAAAGTAAGTGTCCACAACACACAGGAAAGACCACCGAGTACCAGTTCATCTGTAATAGTCCTTTGTCCGATGATCGCCTTCATTACATAGAGCGGTGAAGTTCCGATGTCTCCGTAAATGATCCCGAGGGTAATCATTAATCCGGCAAGAGAAAGCTTATGAATCGGGTGGCTTTTGTTTATAGACATTCGTTGATAAGACAAGAAGTTTCAGCGAAATTTAATCAATACTTTTTTCCTGTCAAACTAAACAAGACTCTTTGTACGGGAGTGTAAGAATGCGAGCCTCAAGGGTATACTCCAATATATTAACTTCTGCTCATTAAACATTAAATCATCGTCTCTTAAATACTGTATTCACTTAATTTATTTCTATTTTTAAAGGTTTCTATTTAACCAATGACGGTAAAATCAATATGTTAGTAACGTTTCATGGTGCTGCCAGACAAGTAACAGGCAGTATGTTTTTGCTGGAAACGGCTGGCAGATATAAAATGCTGATTGATTGCGGTGCGGATTTCAATGATAAGAT
>DATHPB010000304.1:0-4093 GCA_035484295.1 Cytophagaceae bacterium | reverse complement strand
CATTGTGCATAGGTTAGAAACAAAGGATTGTAACCTAAGCGTTCAGTATTTATAGCTACTAACTCTATGTCTTTTCTGTATTCAATACCTGTTTCAGTCCAACGTTTTTTATTGAATATGTAGGATACAGCTGCTCCATATTTAAATTTTGTATCCTGTGTGCCATAAGCTCCATATGCTTTAATCACCCACTTCCTCGAAAAATCAATATTGGTTCTGAAACCCAATCTGATTCTATTGCCTTCCACATTATTGAAAGAATAGACTCCGAGGTAAGGACCAAAATCTATTTTGCCCAACCGTTTATAACCATTGACTGCAATGTTTACAATTTCTATATATGATTTCACCAAAGGAACATTCTTTATGGAGTCAATCATGGCATACATGTGCTTTTCAGAATCCGTAATGGAATCATGACGTTTTTGCTCCCAATAATCAGTAGATTGAACCATAGCATCACTTTCCACTTCTATCAATTGATCATAAAATTTCTCCTGCTTGGGTTGATTGATCTGGATGTCTTTGCTGGAAGAATAAAATTTAGCCAGCAAACCGGGTGAGTTTTTGGTAATTTCTTCTATATCCAATAGAGCCCTTGTTTTTACAGGCATCCAGGCTCCGTTTTCCACCTGTTCAAATTCTTGTTGAATCTTTACTTTCTCTATGAAATTGATATTGGCCTCTTTTCCTACCTTCACATCAATCTGTTTGAGAGCAAACGTGGTATCATTGATCCACATCATCCCTGAAAAAGCCAAGTCCTTCGATTGCTTAGGTTTAAAAGTGAGCTTGTAACACCAATGAGAATCGATAAATGCACTGTCTTCCAGTTCATAATCGTAAAACACTTGCCAGCTGTCTGCTATTGGCGACAGAAAATCTTTTTGAACAACGCTTACTGAATTCTTATAGAAATTATAATTCTGAAAAGAAGTACCGACCAATTGCGAAACAACACTGCCATCTTGTACACCGACACCCGTTACTCTTGTTCCATGAATCAATTCCTTGGTCAGGTCAGGATTTTTCCGATGGTAGTAGTTCGAAATGGATTCTGAAATAAACATGGGAATCACCGCTTTCCCGTTTTCACCGGCAATAACCTGCGCACTGTCATACACTTCTGCTATCTTCTGATAAATTTTACGCTTTTTTAATTTATCAGAGATATTGTCTACACTTACTTCCAAACGGTTGTACGTTTCATACTCGTAAGCTTCCAATTGGCTGATGTCGTTTTTATCCTTATTCTTGATGACCTTACGCATGATGGTAAAGGCAGGGTTTTCCGTTGGGCGGACAATAAATTCTGTTACCGCTTCCACCTCCGGTTCCAACTGAAAATTTAACACTGCTTCATCCACGCCTTTCGGAATAGCTTTTGTTTTCATTCCATACCCCATATTAAAAACCGTCAGGGAATCGTATTCAGAAGATATGGTCAACGTATAAAATCCCTCAAAATCACTGTTGACTCCAAAGTTTGTATTTTTGATGTATACACTGGCAAAGGGCATTCCTTCTCCTGTTTCTGCATCAATAATCTTTCCTTTTAACTTGATAGTTTGAGCAACACTAAAAAAAGGAAGAGAGAAGAATAGTAAAAAAATCAACTGAATATTCAAATACCCCTTCATGCAAAGCCAACTTAACTTATTCTTGGTGTTTATTGTTTTGGTAATAATCGTCTATAATATAGTCCGATTTTTTCAAACTTTCCCCCAACCAGTCTAATCTTAATTCATTTTTCTCCTCTTCATTCAATTGCCAAACAATATTTTCTTTGCTTTGAAATATAGGTTCATAACGTACTGTAGATCCAATGAAATCGTCTCTGTTTTTTCTTATGATCAGGTAAAATAATTGGTTCTTGACAACACTACCTTTTCCATTAACGATAATTTTGTCGGGTAAAAAAGAAGAAAGATAAGAAAAAAATGTCTTATCCAAGCTTGTATTTTTAAACGCTTAAGGATTAAAAATACAAAATTATAACAAAAAATGAGTCTATTTATTCTCCTGGTTTTATGGTCAGTAATCGTATCAATTCTATGAACTCTTTACCGGTGTCAATGTCGCATCCCCTGATGATCAGTTCATCGTATTTTGTCCCTGTTTTTACTTTAATTTCCATCGACGTCCAGGGCGATTCTTTACCTGTGATGAAAACAATATCGTTGTAGGAGATGTGTTCGTGAAGGATATTTTTATGTTTGTTTACCCCGACGTAATAAATTCGTTTATCCGTGGCGACAATGACCCCGAGCGTATTCTTTATCGAACCTTCCATGAGGTATAGAATTGTTTCATCGGGTTTCAGGCTATTGATAAAATTATCGTATGCAATAGAGGCATGTGCAGGAGAATATCCCAATTGGCTCAATCTATCTGTAAAGTCTACTCTCATATTTCCTGCGTTTACAACCTACATTTGTTTCCGATTACCTTTATGCAGTTGTACGTATATATGAGCCAATATGTTTAGCTTCTTCTACACTTTTAATCAAAAAGAGTAGGTGTTGCCCCACTTCCTTTGACAGGCTCTTTTTTACTGGAATCCAATGAGTTAACAGCCGTTACTTTATTGGTTGAGAACTTGTTTCCAATGGCCCGATAGCTCTTCACTTCAGCAAATTGTTCTATATCAACATTTAATGTTGGAGAGCTCACATATTTTCCTTTCGCAAAATCTACTTTTATTTTTGCCTTTGGATTAGCCGTGATATAAATCAGTTCAGACTTCTCATTTTCTCCTACAAAATTGAATTTTTTGCCCAAAGATGACGTTTCTATCCCGAAACGCTTGATGTAATAGGCTTTATTTTTTCCCTCGAAGTATAAAACAGAATAAATCTTTTCAGGATTAAAATTTTCAATCAGCATCACTTCCGATCCTTCATAACGATTGGTAAGCTCGGTTCCCGTGATTTCATAATTACCATCTTTATAGAATACAATCACCTGATCTTCTGAATCAAACTCACCTAAAGCTAAACCTTTACCTTGAGTATTTAGACGAGCTGTTTCTGCATCAAACCACAATTTTACTCCACCCAGGGTTGACTCCCCTGCTTCTTTTAAAGTGATTTTTTTGACAGGATATTCCGTTAAGATATTACCTTGTGAAGTACGGGCCTTGATTTCCAGTTCGGTAAAATCGTAATCAAATACTTTATTCCTTGCTTTGGCTGTAGGCGTAAGGGTAATGGTAATTTTCTCGGCTTCGGCATTTGGATTGGCTGTAAAGTATAATACCTTGGAACCTTTCTCCCCTTTAGTCAAATCGTATTCCTTATCGCGGGTGACACCCAATACTTGAAAACGTTTCACCATTGACCTTCCGGTTTTACCGTCCACGTATACCATATTGTATACCATGCGTTCATCACCTTTTCTGAAAACAGCAATGTGAATGACATCTTTTCCTACAAAAACCTTTTCACCTATCTTTTTGACTACACAAACCCCATCTTTTCTGAAGACTATAATGTCGTCTATGTCAGAGCAATCGGCAATGTATTCGTCTTTCTTCAATCCATAACCCATGAAGCCGTCAGCACGGTTTACATAGAGTTTTTGATTATTAGCTGCTACTACAGTAGCATTGATCGTATCAAACGCCTTGATTTCCGTTTTCCGTTCCCTTCCCTTACCGTATTTTTTCAATAAAGCAGAGAAGTAATTGATCGCATAATCGTTCAAATGAGCCAGGTGATTGATCGTTTCTTTCAACTCTTCACTGATGGCTTTCATCAATTCATCGGCCTTGAAACCATCGAATTTAGAGATACGTTTGATGCGGATCTCTGTCAAACGAATAATATCTTCCTGGGTAATGGTACGGTAAAACTGTTTCTTGTAAGGAGTTAATCCTTTGTCGATCGTCAATAAAACAGCCTCCCAGGTCTCACATTCCTCAATTTTACGGTAGATGCGATTTTCAATGAAAATCTTCTCCAGTGAAGCGAATAAAGCCTTTTCTTGTAGTTGGCCTTTTTTTATCTCTAACTCCTGACGAAGCAATTCCTTCGTTTTGTCTGTCGAGATACGCAACATATCATTGACACTTAAGAATTCAGGTTTATTGTCA
>DATHPB010000303.1:0-6462 GCA_035484295.1 Cytophagaceae bacterium | reverse complement strand
CGATGTTAAAAAATCATAGTAGTCTTTCGTGATGTGGTACAATCTCACGACAACCTTTTGACCTTCGTTAAAGGAATAACCTCCACCGATGACCGTATTTTCTGTGTCGAAAAGTTTGTCATTGAATATATAATCCTGTTTGACATCTCCTCCTAAACTGTCAGAAAAAGAAATGTACCGGTAATAATCCGTGGTAGAAGGATCGTCCCTGAAATGGACTTCGAGTTGACACCTTTGATTGGCATTGCAATTACTGGAAAGGGTATCTATTGGAACTGCGGGATAGATGGTAGTTACAGAAGAATAGGTAACGCCGTTTATTTTTACCATTAGATTGAACAATTCATTGTAATGAGCAGGTACAAGAGAGGAATCATTGGATCTATAATTGTAGAATCTAATATCGCCAACCCGCGGAATGGTATCATAGGGCATAGCTATTGTTACACCTTGATGAACAACGCTGATCTCTGCGTCTCTTATCGGGGCTGGGGTAAGCGATGCAAAATAACTTTGACTGTAATAAGCTAATAAACGATAGGGTTTGCCTGGTTCCAGGTAACATTCTATATAAGGAGTATTCGCATATTCCGGGAGAGCAATATTTACTTCTTTTTCAAAACTGCATTGAAGGAGAAGTGTGTTTACAAGCAACAATATATAGCTTACTTTTCTTACCATTTGAAGTTAAAGGTTAAAGTAGGAATAATGGGGAATAAAGAAACTTGCTTGGCAACGTATCCCGTTGGGATACCGTTGGAATCTTTCAATTCTTCGAAGTAAATGAAATAGGTATTTCTTCTATTGTAAACATTGTATATGCTCAATGTGAGATCGGCCTGTCCCCATTTGGGTTTGAAATGATAGACAATACCGATGTCCATTCGGTGATAAGCGGGTAATCGGAAGGCATTTCTATCGGTATAGATGGGTACAACACTCGGTTGTACACCGCCCACATCCTGGAGGTAAACCCGCCCTACAGGCAAGCTTACTGCTTGTCCTGTACCGTATACAAACGTAGCAGAAAAAGAAAAACGGGTATTCAGTTTATGTACTGCTACTACGGAGATGTCGTGTCTTCTGTCGTAGCGTGCCGGAAACCAGCTACCGTGGTTGATTTCAGAAAATTGCCTGTAGGTCCAAGACAACGTATAACCGATCCATCCGGTTGTTTTACCTTGTTTTTTTTCCAGATAAAATTCAGCGCCATAACTTCGCCCTTTGCCAAATACAAATTCTTTTTGAAGGGAATCATTGACAAAAAGTTGAGCTCCGTCCCTAAAGTCGATGACATTTTTCATCCACTTGTAGTAGTATTCATTACTGAAAAAAAGCTTGTTTCTCCATAAAGACACTTCGTAACCCATGGCCACTTGGTCTGAACGTTGGGGAGAAGGTATATCACCGGAAGGATACCAGATGTCTGTAGGAAGAGATGCTCCGGAATTATTGGCCAAATGTATGTATTGGTACATTCTGCTGTAACTGGCCTTGATGCTTAATCGTGGTTTTATACGGTAATTAAATTGTAACCGTGGTTCAAGTCCGTTGTAAAATTTTTCTCTGTAAAACCATGACCAACGAAGCCCTGCATTAATGATCCAGCGGGCTCTCCATTTGAAATTGTCATTGAGATACACACCGCCTCCAACACCATATAATCTGGTGCCGTTTGAAAATTGTACCTCTCCATTCGAACTTGCAGCTTGTAATCGGGAGATATTGAAGACGTATTGATTGAATTGAACACCTGTTTGCAAGGTATGTTTTTTTATCACTTTCGTTAAGTGACTGCTTAACCCATAATCGCGTACACCTGATGTCAGTTTAAAATTGAATGTGGGTGATTCATTTTTTAAACTGTATTGATAGTCGCTGGCTGAAAGGGTAGTAGTGACTCGGGTGTTCGAATCAATAGTCGATACCCAATTGACTCCACCTAAGGTATTGCCCCATTCAAAGCCAAAGGTGTTGTTGGTATTTGTAAATTTGAAAACATCTCTTCCCAGATAACCTGTCAAGTGAATGAAGTTTCGATGATTTATTTTATACGTCAGTTGAAGATTACTGTCGTAAAAATAATAATTCGGAATAGGATTGTAATTGGGCTTATTTTGTTCGGCTTTGTTGATCAATCGGGTAAAGACGTCGGCATATGTTCTTCTAAAGGCAATGTTTCCCCATAATTTACCTTTGATGATCGGTCCTTCCAGTGCCAATCGGGAAGAGATGAGGCCTATTCCTCCGGATAAAGTATATTTACTGCTGTCTCCTTTGTTGGTATGAACGTCTACTACGGAAGAAAGACGTCCACCGTACATGGCGGGGAATCCACCTTTGTACAGTGTGATGCTGTGTACTGCATCTGCATTGAACACGCTAAAGAACCCGAACAGATGAGAAGGATTGTATACCGGGATGCCGTCTAACAGAAAGAGATTTTGATCGGCTCCTCCTCCTCTTACATAAAGACCGCTGGATCCTTCACCTCCGGATTGTATGCCTGGCTTGAGTTGTAAGGTTTTCAATAAGTCTACCTCACCGAAAAATGCAGGGAGTAGTTTCGCTTCTTTGGTAGTTAATCTTGCGGTACTCATTTGGGCACTTTCCAACTGATCACGGTATGGATTGCCTTCTACCGTGATCTCATTGTGCGCGATAGATTTTAAATATACGGGCTGAACAGAAGAAAAATCACCTACTTGAATTTCAACGGTTGCATATCCTACGTTTTCAATGATCAACACATCATTGATATTGGCATTTTCTATTACAAAATGTCCGGTTTCGTCAGAAACCGTACCAATCGCTTTATTGTGCTTAAGGTGTATTACGGTTCCTATCATACCCGAGGAATCGCTGTGGTCTTTTATGATGCCTTCTATTTTATGAACCTGAGCATTGGATTTTTGGGCCAAAAGCATAAAAATGAATAAAACACAAGTCCAAAGAATGTATTTCACTAATCCTGAATTTTACAGTTAATTTAAAAAAAAGGCATAATGGTAACCTATTAAATTTAATAGTTTAAATTTAGATAAGGTATAGAAAGCATGCATTATTATGAAAAAAGCGATTATTGTGTTGATGATAATGATGTGCAGTATCGCAACGGTTAGTGCTCAAACGTTTGAAGGCACCTTTGTCATGCATGTGCAAGACGATAACTCGGTAAATATGATAAATATTGCTGTTCGGAAAGATAAGTTAATCCTTCAGCCGATTGATCCGACATTACCTAAACCGGTTAAGATCTTAATGAGTAAAAACAGTAACGATGTTTTTGTATTGACCGAAGAACAGGGCATGAAACTAGCCGTTAAATATACTTTTCAACC
This sequence comes from Cytophagaceae bacterium, assembly GCA_035484295.1. Lineage (GTDB taxonomy): Bacteria > Bacteroidota > Bacteroidia > Cytophagales > Cytophagaceae > JACMQM01. Next base: position 3,121 of record DATHPB010000303.1, on the reverse strand, counting down.
TCCTTCTCCTGCTGCAGATTCTTTGAAACCAAAGATTTCAATCCAGGAAACCGGAAAGACAAAAACAATAGAAGAATATCTGTGCAAAGAGCTATTGGTAGATGATGGAGCGGAACAGAAACTGCAACTTTGGGTGACTCCTGAACTGGGTTTTACAATGGCAGACTTTTCGGAATATTTAGGGAAGTTTTCGGCAGTGCTTAACGACGGGAATTATCAGGATGTAACCAAATATAATGCGTACGATGCCTACAAAAAAAATATGGCACTGGAAATAAAAGAGATGAAGGAAAAGGATGCAACGATTATTCTGATCAAGAAAATCGAAAAGACTACATTGCCTGAAAGTGATTTTACAACTGAGGGCTATTTAGTTGTGAACGCGAAAGATATTTGGGGTGGAGCAAAAGAATAACGAAGAGGGGAGAGTCTCTTTTTTCTCCTATCTGTTTTTATAAATGGAGTATTTATAGTCTCTATGGCATACCGATACATTTTATTATGTTGCTTATTTTTAGTTGCCAGACAGAGCTGTTGTTTCAATAGCTATGATTCTGTTCAGTTTGAGATGTACTGTCTTCTCGATTCCACGCATCAAATGTCTCCATCGGATGTTTTAAGAGATTCAGAAAAATGGGAACTGGTTGATGATCCTGCAAATTTCAATCTTGGTTATAACAATTGTAATGTCTGGTTAAAGCTTCGCTTGAAGAATAAAAAAATAGGTAAGGACTACATACTTACCATTGATAATGCACATTTAGATACATTGGTTTTATATAAGTATAAAGACGATACTGTACAAGAGACTGTGTTTACGGGAGATCGTCAGATTTTTTCAAAGAGAGAACATCAAAGCAACATATATGTATTTACACTTTCTGACACCTGTGATTTCTTTTTGATCAAATCAGCCTCGCAGGGAATCTTGGCGTTACCTGTTACTGTAAAGGACATCAATGAACATGTGGTCGATTCCAATACAGATACAATGGTATTGTCTGTATTCTTCGGTATTGTTTTGATTTCTGTTTTGTTAAATATCTTGTTGTACTATAGAATACGTGAAAGCATTTACCTATTCTATGTGTTGTGTTTACTGGGGAATGCGGTATTGAATGCCATCGATTCCGGTGTGGCATTTCAATTTTTATGGCCCGATCATCCGGGTATCAATCTGTATTCAGGTGTGTTTTATGCCAGTGCTGTAACGGCTTTATTATTTAGTCAGAAATTTCTTTCCCTAAAGGAAATCGCACCGGTATTGAATAAGTGCTACTATGTATTATTTGTTTACTTATTGGTAATGGTGTTGATCAGTGTTACTGGTCATTATAATGTAGCCAGTGAATACTTACTTTATTATTTCTATGTCTCCTCTTTTCTGTTTCTGTTTTCAGGAGTGTACATGTATTTTGTAAAGAAATACAAACCTGCTTTTTACTACATGCTGGCATGGGGTATATACGGGATATGTGCAATCATCTACCTATTGGCTTCGGAAGGATTTTTACCTTATACCTTTCTTACGAAAAACGCAGCTAAAATTGGCAATACCTTAGAGATCGTTTTCTTATTCCTGGCGGTAGTGGATAAGATTTATGATCTGGGAGAGGCGAAGAAACACTCAGATGTAGAAGCATTAAGGCTCGCGGAAGAGAACAGAGAAATCTTGTTGGCAAGAAATAATGCGCTGGAAAAATTTGCCAATTTTACGGCACACAATGTCCGGGGACCAGTTTCGAGCATCATGGGACTTGTTAATCTATTTCAATTGGTAAACGGGAATGAAGAGGAAACTTCAAAAGTGGTAGGGCTTATCAGACAGTCTGCACAGAAACTGGACGAAGTGGTGAAAGATATGATCATGTTATTGGCGCTTAATAATCAAGAAGAGTCGCAACGTGAAGAATTGTCAGCAGCTCCTGCTTACTATGAGTCGAAAGAGCTTTTTGTTTCTACGCTTCCCGATGAGGTTGTCGTTGCATTTGATGAGTCGATAGGTAAACAAAGGATCGTTGCTGATGAGATGATCCTTAGGTTTGTTTTTGAACAATTGTTCGATAATAGCTATAAATTCAGAGAAGCATCCAGACTTTTGAACATATCGGTAAAAGAAACAGAAGAAGACGGTTATGTATGCATCTGCTTTTCCGATAATGGAATAGGATTCGATTCCGTTAGATACAAGGAGGATGTATTTGGGTTATATAAGCGTTTTCATAACAATGGACAGGGAAAAGGACTCGGCTTGTATTTCATTAAGGAATACATGCGAAAGATAAAGGGAAAAGTAAACATTGCCAGTAGAGTCGATGAGGGAACAATGGTGAAGCTCTATTTCGAAAAGGGTAAATAAAATGAAGACAAAAAAAATCCCGCTTCATTTTATGAAGCGGGACAAAATAATAAATGTGTTGTATATTTAAACTAAGCTAGTTTAACATTCACTGCATTTACGCCTTTTTTGCCGTCTTGAAGTTCGAAAACTACTTCGTCGTTTTCTCTTACTTCGTCAACTAAGCCAGATACGTGTACGAAGTACTCTTTACCTGAATTTTCTTCTTTAATGAATCCAAAACCTTTAGAAGTGTTAAAGAATTTTACTGTTCCTTTATTAGCCATTGTGTTGTTAATTTTATTTATTACAATAATACCATTATTTTTTTAAAGAAGTGCATAACTAATCCTTTTTTTTCAAAGCATTTGGCAGAAAATAGACTGGTGTAACATGCTTCAGTTGCTTGAAAGAAGATGCTGGGTTTCTATTTTGCGAATGCTTTTAAGCCAATAATAGAGCCTATAAGCAAGAAAATGAATAAAAGTCTCCAGAAATCAGTCGGTTCATTGTAGAAAAAAATGCCAATAAGGACTGTTCCTACGGCTCCTATTCCTGTCCAAATGGCATAAGCAGTCCCCATTGGTATGGTTTGAATGGCCATATTCAATAAGACGAAGCTGAAGGTAATGCAAATAAAAAAGCCTATACTCCATTTGTAATGACTGAAGTTGTCGGATAGTTTAAGACAGGTAGTGAAACCGATTTCAAATAAACCTGCGATGATAAGTAGTATCCAGTTCATGGTATTTTATGTTAAGGGGTATTCTTTTAGAAAGCTCT
>DATHPB010000302.1:0-6002 GCA_035484295.1 Cytophagaceae bacterium | reverse complement strand
GATTCATTGTACTACCTGATGCAGGTGACCAAAAAGTGGTTGCATGTAATTCTGCAACAAAGTGTTTGACATTAGCGATAGATGTCCATGGCCCTACACTTCCGGCTGTAGCCCTAGCCCTTATATAGTAAGTCATACCTGATTTAAGCGTATAACGTGTCAATTGTACGCTGGTATTCGAACTGTTAACATCTATTAAACTACTAGAATTGAAGGTAGAAACTGTGTCAAATTGGAATTCATAATTAGTAGCATTTCCTACTGCAGAAGTATAAAATGTCGGATTACTATTAAGAATTGTTCCATTAACTATAGTAGGAATACTTTCTGGAACACTACTGGTTATAGTTACAGTCTTAAGTGCATAATAACCTGCAGTACTTACATTACTTCTTCCCCTAAGATAGTATGTAGCTCCATAACTTAACCCAGATGCTGTGTAATTTCTGGCTGCGCTGGTTTGACTTTGTATTGGGGCAGTACTATATGTAGGATCTGTCCATACTTCGATAGTATAAGTAGCAGCTCCGGCATCTGGAGATAATACTATACTAAAACTCGTACTCAATCCTGAGTTTGTTGTAGGAGACCAGAAGATCGGGTTTGCAACAAGAGGACTTATTGCAGCCATAAGGATTGCAATAATGGTCGACAAAAATAGTAGTTGTGTTTTCATATTTTTATAAATCAGAAGAACTCTAAACAAATGTTACGACTCTTAATTATAATTAGTTACGTTTTCCGAGTAGGAATTTAAACTCACCAAATAGGCTAAGTAGAGCCAAATATAGTAAAACTACTACAAAGGAAAAACTTGCCAATTTGAAAATGGAATTCAAATATTTGGATAAAAACCAATTACACCTTAAATCCACCATATAAGCATGTATTACTCCTGTCAAGGAAAATGTAATTATAAACAATAGACAATACTTAAAGACTATAGGTTTAAGAGCCTTTACGTTATTAAAATAGTGTTTGATGTACACTATTACGATTGACGTAATATTTAATAATCCTAGATTCAGCAAAATGGCAAAAGTAAGGCCCATTGTGCCCCAATATGACGTCAATAAATAAATGCTGATTGCTGAGCCTATTTGACATAGAACCCAAGCAGAATAAAGGGTTTTGACTTCTCCATGGCTGATGGCTATTTTCCTATATACTCCTCCAATAGATGAAAATATCAAGGTAGCGAAATTGGCAACCAGGTAACCAGCTCCCAAAACCAGTATATCTGGATTGGTATTTTTCCGCCAAACAATATCCAAAATATCAATACCTGCCCAATATACTAAGGATAGTATCAAAACATAGATGGTAAAGTATAGTCTAATGACCTTAGGGACCAAATCTTCTTGCTGAACATTAGCATGGACATTTTTTGAATATTTGCTAAAGAAAAAAGTTTGTATCGGTTGAACCAAAAAACCAGTAGCCTTCACATACAATTGCTGAGCATAAGAAAAAATAGCATAAGTTCCCTGAGGAAGTAAAGTGGCGGACGAAGTGATGGCAATATTATAAAATTGAGTAGCCAACACATAAGCCAATGTGGCCATCATATTTTTAAAAAAAAGAATCCGATTAAAATAGGACACACTCAATATCCATTGATGACGATATCCATACCTATACATCATAAAACAGTAAACAAGCATTTCGACTGCTTTACCTGTTATGATCGATACGACTAAAACCCACACTCCCCATTTTGAGTGAAATCCAATCAACAATAAAACGGAAACAAAACTATTTACAACTCCTAAAAATTCTACTCTACCGAATTTTCCTTCTGCATTAAACCAGGTGATAATAAATGAAGTGATTACTTGCAGAAAAATTAGAGGAAGGAAAGCAATAAAAATGTACGCAGTAAATGTTTGTTGAGCAGCATCAAAACCTGGAGCAATCAGCTTCACCAACAAATCTTTTGATGCAAACACGATTACTAACCCTAGAAAAAGATATAGACCTATTGTATTTAGTATAATTGAAAAAACAGTAAATCCTGCATCTCTTCCTCTTTCTAATTTAATCTTATGGTAGAGAGGTAAAAAAATCTCCGAAAGCTGGCCTGCCTGAGTTAAAGATACCACTAAGTACATAAGAGAAGCCGCTACAAAGTATCCTTCTACATTACTTGAAGTACCAAAATAATTCACTTGCAATATAGAATACAATAACCCTAGCAAAGATGCTATAATCTTCAATAGAGTCATTATTCCAATATTTCTAATTGCTTGCATTGAGATTAGTCCCAGAATACAAAATCTTGAAGATTTTTTTGTTCCAAAGCTTTGATCACTTTACAAATTTCTTCAGTTTCTTTCAATTGATTAAAGGATGAAACAGTATATCCATTAAATCCACCTTCTTCTATTAGTAAAGGCATATTTTTCTGATACAGAAACATCATCATATAAAAATACTTTTTTGCTAGCTTCACTTGGTCTGGTAAAGGTTGTGTATTCTCCAATAACTGGCTTAATGTATTAAAATAATTTTCCTTAGAAATCACATCATAGGTAAATCCTTTTCCTCTGTAATGTGTTTCAGATATCAGTATTGCAGGCTTTCCTTCGATGGCCATTTCTAAACCTACCGTAGAAGTATGAATGACACCTATATCGGTTATTTCTAACACGCTAAATGAATTGACATTATAACTACCATCAAGAATAGTGACATTGGCTGGCATAGCAGGAATATTTTCAATGATGAGTTCTTTGTAGGTCTCATTCGTTCCTAATACTATTTCTGCAGGATGAGTTCTTACGATGACGTGTACCTTTGGATCGAAGGCAAAATGATTAATCGTTTCTACTACACATTCTAGCATAGAAGGAAACGCAAGATCTCTGGATACGTTGGCAGCATCCCATATTAAATTAGTAAACAACGTGATTGTCTTTTTGCCTTCACCAATTCCTAATCTTTTTTTCAATGCATTGAGATCATTTTCTTTTGCACTAAAATTATAGGCATAGGCATCGTTCTTTTGTAATTCTCGTTCAGCTAGGTATTCCTCCACTAGTTGTGATTCCTGAAGAGATAATTTTTTATCAGCATAGCGATTCCATGCTGTAGTAAAATCCCAAACAGGAGCAGGTAGATTGAGGTTAAAATTAGCCGTAGCTTTTCGTTTAGCACGATCGTAACTCACATAATCTTTACCGATGATCTTACAGTAGTCCGCAATAGGCCCCCAAGAAGAATAAATACCATGTGAGAAAAACATGTACTTATAATTCTGTTTCTCCTCGAGTGCTTTTACATGTAGATAACTCGTCAATGCTGATTTCAAATATCTCAACGCTACTTCCTTTGCATCTGGTCCATAGTTCAACGACTTGTAATACCTATACATCACTCCTGTTATGATATTTCCAAAATCAATTCCGTTCAACTTAAATTGTAACAATTCATCGTAGCTTATTTCATCTAACCGATACTGCTTTAAATTTTGCGGAACTATAGTAAGGTAATTGATGCCTGCATGATCCAATAAATACTTGGAACGTTTCCCACATTTTTCGCAAGCTTTTTTCTTACCTACCGTTTCCAATCTTTCTTTTGTCAATGTTTCACATGCTTCAAAAACACCATCACAGATAACATAATCAACTTCGTAGCCTTCTTTCTGAAGTAGCTGAGCCATTAAAATTTCTTGGCGAGAATTATAGATTGAACCTATAACAGAGTACAGTAATATCTTTCCTTTACTATTGCTTAACTGATTATTAACTTTGCTGTCACCAAAAAAATGTCTGAAATAACGTCCTTCTATGAAAAGTCTAGCACGCTTGTAAAGCTCTTTTATAAAAGGATTTGTAGTTTCTGGAAGTATTCTTTTCATATATTTTATACCATTCTATAAAACTTTTTTTTGTTCGTTACCAAGCGGTCCATCCTCCATCAACAAGAAGATTCGATCCTGTCATGTATGAAGAAGCCTCAGACATCAAAAACACTATCGCGCCCTGGTAATCTTCTGCTTTTGCCATTCGTTTCAATGGAGTAAGATTAGTGTAAGCTTTTAGAAAGTCTTCTGCCTGATTGTTAAATACACCTCCAGGACTTAATACATTAACCCTTATATTGTGTTCGGCCAGATGGGTTGCCATATAGCGGGTAAGATTAATCAAAGCGGCCTTTGACGTAGCGTAGGCAACAGGAGAATTTATTCCGGAGTCACCATATATAGATTTATTGGGACTTACATTGCCATAGGTAGAGGAAATGTTCACTATAACTCCTCCTCCATTTTCCTTAAAGTAGGAAATGCCTACCTGGGACATCAGAAATGATCCTTTCAAATTGATGTCATGCACAGCATCCCAAGCCTCTAAAGGATATTCTTCAAATCCCGCAAAAAAATTGGAAGTGGTATCCAATTTTCTTGTATTCCCTTTAAAGTGAAAACTATTTATTAAACCGTATATCTTTCCATGTTTTTCCCTGACTTGCTTGTATAAAGACTTCACTTCCTCAGGTTGTGACACATCTAGTTTGTAAATGTGCAATTTGTTTTTCAGTTCTTGTCTTGTCAAAGAAGAGACCTTCTGTCCAGCCATTTCTACATCAATATCGGCAATGATCACCTCAGCACCGGCATCTGCCAAAATTTCACTGAACGCAAAACCTATTTGGCCAGCTCCCCCTGCAACAATAATTACTTTGCCATCCAGATTAAACAACTTATTTACAATTTCCATATCAAAGGATTATCTTACTTTTCTCTTTTATTGATTGGTGCATTTTCAACATAATCTCTGTATTTTCAAATGCGTGGTATTGGTCTAAAGTGTGTTTGTTTTTTTTGTTACCAATCAATTCAAAAAAACACGTCAACTCGTCCAAATACAATTGATTGACTTCAAACTTATGTTCCAAATTGATTTCAGTAACGATTTCTTTGTGCTTAACAACGATCACTTTATTATCGTGCCAATTCCAAATGACTTTACCCTCATCAAAAAGAATCTTGATATTTCTATCATAATCCTTTTGTAAATAATCCAAATGAAGACTAACGAGTTTATCTCCATAATCAAACGTGGCCTCACAAATTTCTTCTACCTCAATATCCAGTTTGTTAAAATTTTGAGCGTCACAGAATAAAGCATTGGGTTTCCCAAAAAAATACTGTATAAGATCCAGCTCATGAGTAATAGTATTGATCACCCCACCGCCTAATTTTTTTATAGAAGCATAACTCGTTCTATGATCTTCCCAAGGATGCCAATAGGGAAGAAAACTTCCAAATTCAAATCGTGCATGATAAACATTACCGAGACTACAACCGTCTATAATCTCTTTTATCTTACGAACCAACGGATGAAACCTTAACATGAATCCAATAAAGAAACATTGCAAACTGTTTTTTAACAAATTCTTTGCTTCTAGCAATCCTTCTAAGTCATGAATGAGAGGTTTTTCCATGAAGACTGCAGCATTTTGTAGAACAGCAAATTTCAAACTTTCGTTATGAAGAGCAGTTGGAGTGCATACTATAACTACTTCTACATTCTTCTTTGCTGCTTCTGCAAATGAAGTAACAGTAGTTACGCCAAGTTCTTTATCAAAACTCTCATCCACGTTTCTTCTCAAACAATAAATATTGTACTCTCCTAATATGTGAAGATTTCGAATATGTCTTTGTCCTATAGAACCACCGCCTACTACCAGAACATTCATACTTACTCAGTTTTTTTTTTACCAATGATGGTAATGGTACGTCCACTGAGCTTATTCACTAAATAATGTCTCAAAGGTGATTTTTGAATAAGCTTAGTTAGCGTCTTGTTTATTCTATCGCTAAAAAATTTCTTTATTTCTAATACATCCACTCCATTTTGTTCATACAACAAGCTCAAACTTTTTTCAGAAAAATTAGAGATGTGATACTGAGCATATGCGGGCCAGCTTTTACCATAAGACTTTCGGTCATAGCTATCATGATCCGGAACCCTAATATAAAGTATACCTCCTCTTTT
>DATHPB010000301.1:0-4836 GCA_035484295.1 Cytophagaceae bacterium | reverse complement strand
TAAGGACGATAGGCAAACCACCAGTCTTTGTGATACTTTCCCAGATAACCGGTATAGATGAATACATTTTCCGTATTGAATTGCATGTAACGCCCCCCTAACGAGATTTCAAAAGCTTTGGGTAACCCCTGGTAAATTTCTGCACCAGCCTTAAACAAAGGGAACACATTAGGGCCCGGTGAATATCCGGTATTCAGGTACATGTATGTTTTTTTCCCTAACTTCGGGTAAGCATCAACTTCCACTTGAACCGCATCGTCGTCGTATACTTTACCGTAATTGACGCGGGCAAGAATAGGGAATTTTTTAAGGTCACGCTTGTATTCCAGATAGGCAAAGTGCCAGGGTGAAGCACCCGGATTATTAAAAGCGATGTTGAGGTAAGAAGCACTGATCTTATTCTTCATGCGTTTGTCCATGATCTCAGCGCGCAGTTTCTGGGCATCCTGATGATTAGGATTCAGCTTAAGCAGTTCGTCAACCGTTGCCTGTGCTTCATTCAGTTTATCAGACAACATCAGCGCTTTCGTTTTTTTCAACATAAAACTTTCCGATGCAGGATGAAGTTTCAACCCTTCGTTGCAGCGAACAATGACTTGTTCATAGTTTCCTGACCAAAGTTCTGCGTCTGTCAAAGCATCCAGAGCATCTTCGTTAGCTGGCTCAGCTGTTGCAACAGTTTTCAATATTTCTTTCGACTGTTCAAATTGTTTTTGCCAGGAATAGATTCTCGCTAAAAATATCTTGTATTCGGAGTTGGTAGGATATTGGCTAATCAACTCTTTACACATTTTTTCCGAGGTCTCGTATTTACCTGCATATGCTATTTCACGTGCCACGGTAAACGCTGAATCAGGATTATGCACTTGACCGATAGCATGCAACCCACACACAAAAAGGAAAGAAAGAAACAGTAATCTCATGTTATTTTTTCGCCTGTAGCAACAGTTTTTCAACCCTGGTTGCCAGCACAGGAAGACTAAATGGTTTGGTAATGAATTCGCTCGCTCCGATTTCAAATGCACTGAGCTCCGTTTTCTCCAGTCCGACAGAAGTCAAAACAATAATGGGAACGGAAAGATGAAGCTCATTGCGCACAATATTGATGATTTCCATACCCGTTATGAACGGCATGTTAATGTCTGTAATGATGAGGTCAAAGGTCTCTTTTTTCAACACTTCCACAGCATCGTTTCCGTTAAAAACCTGGGTAATGTCATACCCTCTTTTCTCTAAGAAAAAAGCCATTGTCTTGAGCAACATCTTCTCGTCTTCGGCAATCAGCAATTTCATTCTTGTTATGATTTCTACCGTAATAAAAGTTCACAAATCTACTCAATCAGCGAGACACATAAAATTAATACCGACAAAATAGTAAAGGTTCTAACGCCTATCCATTTGGATCATCCGCATAAAAAAGCCTTCTTTGTATAGGTTAATTTTTCTACCATGATACCTTCTGGTTCCGAAAACGAAGAAAAACGTCTTGCTGCTCTTAAAGCTTACCAGGTACTGGATACACTCCCGGACACTGAACTGGATGCACTGACCAAACTGGCCTCCACTATTTGCGATACACCCATTGCATTGATCAGTCTGATCGATTCTGACCGTCAATGGTTTAAATCCAGCGTCGGATTAGATGCTTCCGAAACCCCTCGTAATGTTGCTTTTTGCAATTACGCCATACAAGGAGAAGACATCTACGAAGTCAACAACGCTTTAGAAAACAAACTGTTTGCAGATAATCCATTTGTAACAGGTTCCCCCGACGTTCGTTTTTATGCCGGTGCTCCGCTCATCAACCCTGAAGGATACAAACTCGGTACACTTTGTGTCATCGATACCAAACCCAAACAGCTCGACGAGAAGCAGAAAGAAACACTGCGCATCTTGTCAGGATTTATCATCAATCATTTTGAACTGCGCATAAAAACCCAGCAGCTTAAAGAGAGTGAAGAAAAATACCATACACTCATCGAAGAAATCGCCGACATCATTTATACTTCCGATGCCAGCGGAAATTTTACTTACGTCAACAAGAACACCGAACACATTCTGGGTTATAAGCCACAAGACCTGATTGGAAAAAATTTCAAGGATCTTGTACCCGCTGAGTACAGGGAGCAAGTAAGTCTTTTCTACCTGGAGCAGTTTCGCAAAAGGCAAAAAGAAAGTACACTCGAATTTCCGGTCATCATGCACAACGGGAAAACAAAATGGGTGGAACAAAAAGTAACCCTCATTTCTGAAGGATCCAAAATACTGGGTTTTCAGAGTGTCGTGCGAGACATCGACCCGCGCTGGCATGCCGAACAAACATTGAAAAAAGCGAGAAAAGAAATTGATGAGGCACGCAACATGCTGCAGTCCATTTTGGACAATACCAGTGCAGTCGTTTTCATCAAGAATTTGCAACACCAATACCTATTGGTCAACAAGCAATTTGAAAACACCTTTCATGTGAAGTTGAAAGACTTATACATGAAAACGGATCATTCGTTTCGGCCAAAAGAATTGTCAGACCAATTGCAGACAAGCGACAAGGAGGTGTTTGAAAGTAAAAAGTCTTTCACTCACGAACAAACTTTCGTTCTTGAAGGGAAGAAAATGACTTTGCTCAGCACTAAAGTTCCGCTGTACAATGACGAAGGTGAAGTATACGCTTTATGCGGTATTGCAACCGATATCACCGCTCAGAAAAATGCACTGGAATTGCTGGAAGAAAGAGATATCCGTTTCACCAAACTTTTTCATTCAAGTCCAGTAGCCATGAGCCTGGCAACCGTGCAACCCAGTCAGTTGATCGAAGTCAACCAGGGATTCGAACAACTAACCGGTTATTCTCAAAAAGAGGTGTTAGGTAAAAATTCTTCTGAGATTGGCATCATCTCTCCGGAAGAAAGAATGCGATTGTTCAAACTTTTCAATGATCAGGGTTTTTTAAAAAACTACGACATGGTGCTCACCACGAAAGACGGCACCAAAAAACACGTCCTGATTTCTTCTGATGTCATCGAAATCGAACACCGTACTTTTTCACTCAACGTATACATCGACATTTCAATCCGTAAAAAATTCGAACAAGAGCTTTTACAAACCAGAAGCTTGCTCTCACAAGCCCTAAGTATAGGCCGAATGGGAAGTTTTGAAAACAACCCTGTCGCACAATCGGTGACCTGGTCAAAGGAGGTTTATGACATGCTGGAAATGCCATACGATGAAACACCCCTGGACTACTATACTTATAAAAAATATACGCATCCTGATGACGTGGAAGCAATGTTGCAAAACGTTGAAAAAATGAAGCAGGAGAAAATACCTGTTGACTACACTACTCGTTTCATTACTGCCAAAGGAAATACAAAATGGATAGAGACACGCGTAGTGCCTCAACTGGACAAAGAAGGGAACATCATTCTTTTCCGAGGTACGATGCAAGACATCACGGATAGAAAATTAATGGAACTGGAACTCCGTGAGGCCAAAGAGACGGCGGAGAAATCGGTGGAAGCCAAAGAGCATTTCCTGTCTAACATGAGTCATGAAATCCGCACACCGATGAACGCAGTGTTAGGATTTACCGATTTACTGATCGATACTCCACTTGACAAGGAACAAAGAGACTATGTAGCAGCCATAGAGACTTCCGGTAAGAATCTCATGTCGATCATCAACGACATCCTGGACTACTCTAAAATAGAGGCCGGCATGATGACCATAGAGAAAGTACCGATGAGCATACGCAGCATCTTCAGTTCACTGTCTGTGTTATTCGGCCATCAGAAAAAAGACGGTAAGCTTCTTGTCTCCTTTGAAACGTTTCCTGAGATTCCTGAAAATCTCGGAGGAGATCCTACCCGTCTCACGCAAATCATTACCAATTTGGTAAGCAATGCGATCAAATTTACAGAGAAGGGATACGTAAAAATTTCGGCCTCTTTGCTGGAAAAAGCAAATGGTATCGCACGCATCAAGTTTCTGGTAGAAGATACGGGTATCGGGATTTCTGAAGATCAGCTCGTCGCTGTCTTCGACCGCTTCAATCAGGGGAGCAACGACACTACACGTAAATACGGTGGCACGGGACTTGGCCTGAGCATTGTGAAACGATTGGTAGAATTGCAAGATGGAACCATTCAAGTACAAAGCACATTAGGTAAAGGCTCTGTCTTTGAATTCATACTTCCTTTACAAGAGCTTTCAGGAAAAGAGAACCATCACTCGTTAAAAAAAATCAACCCGAACCAAGCAAAAGGAAAAAAGAAACTTCACATCCTGCTGGTGGAAGACAATGTCATCAATCAAAAACTGGCGCAAAAGAATTTGCACAACTTCGGTTTTACCGTAGAGATTGCAGACAACGGGAAAATAGCCATAGACCTATTGCAACAGTCTACAGCGTACGACCTGATCTTAATGGACATGCAAATGCCTGAGATGGATGGTTACGAGGCAGCCGGCATCATCCGTAAAAAACTCAAGCTCAACATACCCATCATTGCCATGACCGCGCATGCCATGACTGGTGAAAAAGAGAAATGCCTGGCCATCGGTATGAATGATTATGTATCCAAGCCGTTTAAACCAGCCGAACTTTATACTAAAATTACAACACTCACCGCTATATCAACAGATATGGAAGACTCCCCTGCACCTGTCAAGACAATGAAATACAACCTTATTGATTTATCAGAGCTATACGAACTGTCAGAAGGCAGTGAAGAATTCATTGCAGAGATGCTGAATCTGTTTGTCGAAGACATTCCGACCCATCTGGATCAATTGCACACTGGCATTGAAGAAAAAGATTTCGCAGCATCGGAATATTTATCG
>DATHPB010000300.1:0-5418 GCA_035484295.1 Cytophagaceae bacterium | reverse complement strand
CACTGAAAGCATTCTGTTTTATGACACGGTCATGCTCGGATCTATCTTATCTTTCCATGCCAAAATACCACCAGTCAGGTTATATAAGTTGTCGTAACCATGATTGTTTTCCAAAAATATAATGGCATTGGCACTGCGCTTTCCGCTTCTGCAATGAACGACCACTTTTTTAGTTTTAGAAATTTTATCTACGTTTTGAGGAACAGTGGACAACGGAATTAATTCTCCTTTCAGATTTGCACTTTCAAATTCAGAGGGTTCCCTTACATCGATAAGCTGAAAATCTTCTTTATCATCGATCATTTTTTTTAACTGTTCTACCGTTACTTCTTTCATGCCATTTAATTAATTAGTGGATCTGTTATTCTTCCTTTGAATCGTCAGGGTTCAATTTCATCGACGATGTAATGTCGTTCATTTTTTTTACTTTATAATCAAAATCACCGCGCAATTTTTCCCTGATGTCATGTAGATTCTCTAACACTTCGTCGATTTCTTCCGGCAGAGCATTTTCCAATACTTCACGTATACGCTTGGCCATAGTCGGCGATTTTCCATTGGTAGAAACAGCAATCTTTAAATTTCCTTTCTTCACAACAGAAGAGAGATAAAAATCACACAAGTCCGGTGTATCGGCCACATTAACCAATATCTTATTGAGTTTTGCATCGGCCCACACTTGTTTGTTCAACTCACTGATGCATGTCGCTGCGATCACCAAATCCTTTTCTGTCAAATGCTCCAAGGCATACGAAGCATAGATTAATTTCAACCGGGGATGCGCACTTTGTAATGTCACCAGCTCTTCCTTGATTTCTGGTGCAACCACCGTTACTTCCGCCAGCGGACTGTTCTCCAATACCGCCTTTGTTTTTTCCAGGCCAACAGCTCCGCCGCCAACAACAAGTAATCGCAGTTGTTCAAGTTTTAAGAATACAGGAAACAGCGTGTTCATATTTTATAAAAAAAGTACGAGGTACGAATGATTCACCTGTTTCGTTCCTCGTACTTCTCTATTGGTTTTGTTTTATTGTTCCAGAGAAACAGAAATCGATTGTTCCTTCCATATGGAAGGATGAAGATTCACCACTTCACCAATGACAATGATCGCAGGAGATCCCATGTTATTTTCAGTTGCCTTCGCAACGATGTTATCTACTCTTCCGACAAGTATTCTTTCTGTTGGAAGGCTACCATTTTGAATAATGGCAACGGATGTGTTAAACTTACCAAATCTGGTAAACACTTCACAAATTTTATCCAACTGGGACATACCCATCAAGATGACCGTCGTTGCATCCGATTGTGCAGCATGATAAATATCCCTCGACAATTGATGGTCTTTCGTTGTACCTGTCATGACCCAGAAGCTGTCGTTGATACCTCTGCGGGTCAAAGGTATTTCCTGTAATCCTGCTACAGATACCGCACTTGATACACCGGGAACAACCTGTACTTCTATATTATGTTGCCTGGCAACCGTCAACTCTTCATGTCCTCTTCCAAAAATAAAAGGATCACCGCCTTTCAAGCGCACGACGTGCCCATGTGAATGGGCGTATTGTACAATCAACTCATTTATTTTTTCCTGAGGAAACTGGCACACTCCTTTTTGCTTGCCTACAAATATCTTAAGGGCATTAACCGGTGCATGCTCCAAAATACTTTTATCAATCAATGCATCATACAATACGACATCAGCAACACCCAATACTTTGAGTCCTTTCAAAGTAATCAAATCAGGATCTCCAGGTCCTGCACCTATCAGTGATAATTTAGGTTGTATGCTCATTAATCCGATTAAACAGCTACTGTATCCTTTCTAAACGATTTAATTTGCTCCACAAATGACAAAGCTTTTGCCAGGAATTGTGTAGCGAATTCTTTCGTCGGTGTGTTTTTATTGATCGACAACAACTCTTCAGCAAAGGACCCTACAAAGGAAATTTTTCCTGTTTGCACAAGGTACTTATCAAAGTCATTGATAATACCGATTTGTGTATTGCAATTGATATTCTCTAATGTCAACAAAGCCTTCGCACCACTTACAAACGTCACATAAGTGGCGTATACCGCATCACCGTACGTACCTTTGTCATACAATTTTGTTGCCCAACGCAATTTATCGCTTGTTTCATTTAACAAAGTACCCACCAGATCCAGCATTACACCGGCACATTCTCCTACTCCTACTTCCGTCACATATTTGTCGTCGTGTCCCCAATCGATAAAGTCCGCTTCTTCTAATGTCTCCAACTCAGAAAGAGGTTTCAACATTTTATAGAAATACATTTTATCTTCTGCTATTTTTCTGCGGTAGTACACATTGTAGCGTTCGTCTTCCAATCCGTTTTCATCGTAATCATCCAACAATACACGTACACCTTCCAGGCAACGCTTGCTTGGCAACTTCACTACCTTATCAGCGATAGATCCCGAACCGTCTTCTTCTACTCCTCCGCCTAACAATACTTGCATGGCAGGCAACACCTGATTTCCTTTTTTAATGGACATGCCATGAAAGCCAATATTGGCAATCGTATGCTGGCCGCAAGCATTCATACAGCCACTGATTTTAATCTTGATGTCCGTATTGTAAACGATATCCGGATATTCTTCCTTCAACATTTTCTCCAATTCTTCTGACAAGCCCGTGCTGCTTGAGATTCCAAGATTACAAGTATCCGTACCAGGACAAGCTGTAATGTCCGCTGTACTATCGAAACCCGGATCGGCAAGACCGATTACATTCAGTTCGTTGAACAAATGAGGCAAAGCTTCTTTTTGTACAAACTTCAATAACCATCCTTGATTCACTGTGATACGAACGTCATCAGAAGCATATTTTTTAATGATGGCAGCAAACACGCGTGTTTTATCTGAAGACAAATCTCCTAATAGCTGTTTTACATTCACGGCATGAAAACCTTCTTGCTGCTGAGGAATGACATTAGTTTTAAACCAACTTTCATACTTCGCTTCATCAACAGGTTTTATCACACCAAATAATTTTTTTGCAGGAACAGGGGTCGTTTCGTAGTCTGCTTCATTGATTGCTACCGTTTGTTCGGCTAATCCTCTTTTCTCTTCTTCTACCAGGCGCATCAACTCTTCCAATCCTACGGCCGCCAGTAAATATTTCAAACGTGCTTTATGTCTTTTCGATCTTTCTCCGTAACGGTCAAATACACGGATGACCGCTGCCGTGAAAGGAATGATTTGATCTGCCGGTAAAAATTCATAGGCCGTTTGCGCCAAGAAAGGTTGCGCCCCAAGGCCTCCGCCAATCACTATTTTAAACCCTTTAACCGTTTTGCCATTGATTTCTTGCACTCTCGGAATAAAACCCAAGTCATGAATAAAAGTAAAAGCGCTGTCGTCTTTTTCACTGGAAGAATAAGCGATCTTGAATTTTCTTCCCATCTCCTGACAAACCGGATTGCGAAGAAAATATTCAAACATGGCATGAGCATAAGGTGTCACATCAAATTTTTCCGCCACATCAATACCCGCATAAGCAGAAGCCGTGATGTTTCTTACTGTATTTCCGCAAGCCTCGCGAAGTGTAATACCCAATTGTTCGAGTTCTTCCCATACTTTAGGAGTATCTTCCAGCTTCACATAATGTATTTGCACATCCTGACGAGTGGTCAGGTGTAAGTTGCTGGAAGCATATTTATCGGATACATCGGCAATGCGCACCAATTGTTCCGGCGACACTTTACCATAAGGCAATTTGATGCGTATCATTTGCACACCCTGTTGTCTCTGGCCATATACACCACGAGTCAACCGAAAAGCACGAAATTTATCGTCGTCTAATTGTAAACTTCTGAAAGCTTTGATCTTTTGCTCCAACTCAACGATGTCTTCACGCGCTGCATCTGAAACTGCTTTATTTTCCACTTTTAATTCCATGTTATCCGATAGAGTTACTAGAATAGGGGTTAAACTTTTACAAAATTACGACTTTATTCTAAATTTAAAACATACGCAAAATTTTATTCTTTTTAAACCTCAAATACTACTATATAATAAAATATTATTTTATATTTAACCCGTAATACAAAATGAAAACGACATTTAAAGCCAAAAAGTTCTCGGATTAATTTATAATTTTGACACCATGGTTATAAACTTAGTAAAACAGGAAGGAGCTTATCATTTCCAAGCGGCAAATGAATCGGGCTCAACAATCAACATTGATGCTTCTCCGGCTATAGGCGGAACAAACCAAGGACCTCGTCCCATGGAGCTTTTGATCATGGGACTTGGAGGATGCAGTGGAATTGATATTTTAAGTATTTTACGCAAACAAAAAATTGAACCGGAAGCATTCAGCATTCACATCGAAGCAGAAAGAGAAAAAGATGCGACTCCTTCTCTATTCACTGATATTCACGTGCGCTTTGTCATAAAAGGCGATATTGATCCTGGTAAAATAGAACGTGCCGCGCAGTTGTCGATGGACAAATATTGTTCTGTTGCGAAAACATTAGAGAAGACAGCAAAGATCACATACTCTGTAGTGATCGAAAAATAAATGCTATTCATTACCCCTTACTTAAACGCACATGCCCTTCGAAACCAATCATTTTGAAACCATCGCCGTTCGCACTCAAACCGAACGATCTCAAAACAACGAACACAGTGTTCCGTTGTATTTGACTTCCAGCTTTGCCTTTGATGATGCAGAGCATGCGCGTGCCTTGTTTGCCGATGAAGTACAAGGGAATATCTACACTCGTTTCAGCAATCCAAACACCAGCGAATTAATTGAAAAACTGTGTCGTCTGGAAGGCGCGGAAGATGGGTTCGCTACGGCCACAGGCATGTCTGCAGTGTTCAGCAGCATGGCAGCATTTCTTTCTCAAGGTGATCACGTGCTGTTATCAAAATCAGTGTTTGGCTCTACCGTACAAATCGTCACTCAAATCTTTCCTCGTTGGGGTATAGAATATACCTACGCAGATATACACAAACCGGAAACATGGGAAAGTCTGATCCAACCCAATACAAAGATGGTAATGATCGAAACTCCGTCTAATCCTGCATTGGACCTGATCGACCTGGAATGGTTAGGCAAATTGTGCAAATCCAAAGGAATCTTGTTGAATGTAGACAACTGCTTTGCAACACCATACCTTCAGAATCCTATCAAATGGGGCGCTGACATTGTTACTCACTCTGCTACGAAATACATCGACGGACAAGGTCGTGTGCTGGGTGGAATCATTTTATCTTCTAAGGCATTGATTGAAAAAGTACGATTCTTCTGCAGACACAGTGGTCCGGCGATGTCTCCGTTCAATGCATGGATTTTATCTAAAAGTTTGGAAACATTGGCAGTGCGCATGGATCGTCATTGTTCGAATGCATTGGAAATCGCCCGATTCTTAGAGCAGCATCCAGACGTAG
>DATHPB010000299.1:0-4749 GCA_035484295.1 Cytophagaceae bacterium | reverse complement strand
CTTTCTTGCCTGGAATAAGGGCTGTAGTGATGACGATGTCAGCTTCTTTGATGTGTTTCGCAATCAACTCTTGTTGTTTTTTTAAGAAATCGTCTGAAACACCTTTTACGTAACCGCCTTCAATTTTTATGGAAGCATCGCCAGTGACTTCGATAAACTTACCGCCCAGTGATTGAACCTGTTCTTTTGTTTCCGGACGTATATCGGTTACTTCTACAACTGCCCCCAGTCGTTTGGCTGTCGCTATCGCTTGTAATCCAGCTACCCCTGCCCCAAATATCAATACCTTAGAAGGTTTAATAGTACCTGCTGCTGTTGTCATCATCGGAAAAATCTTACCCAACGTATTAGCAGCGAGTAAGACAGCTTTGTACCCGGCTAAGTTAGCCTGAGAACTTAGTGCATCCATTTTCTGAGCCCTTGAAATGCGAGGTACCGCATCCATTGAAAAGGCAGAGATACCAGCTCTTACTGACGCATCCACAAGTTCTGAATTGGTGGCTGCCCATAAAAAAGAGATGAGCACCGCTCCTTTTTTCATGCCGGCAATCTCCTCGTTGCTAGGACCGTTTACTTTTAATACGACATCTGCGCTGGCATATAGTTGTTTGACATCTGCTATACAACTAGCACCGGCTGAAGTATAGGCTTCGTCACTAAAAAAAGAGTTTAATCCGGCGCCGGATTGAACCTCTACTTTGAATCCTTTTTTTACCAACTCCTTTACTACATCCGGAGTCAAGGCTACTCTATTTTCTTTAAGTTTTGTTTCTTTAGGAACAGCAACGATCATAATTAAGAGCGTATAATGTACAATTTAAATATAGCGTTTATCCACAAAACAGATGATCTTCATCTTAATTTATGGGGAATCCGAATAAAGATAGATCGAAATACAACTTCTCCCAAATGCTTTCGTACAAATGTTTATAAATTTTACAATATCTCAAGATTGATGAAAACTGTGAATAAATTTGCTTTCTTATCCATCGTCACTCTCGTTCTCTTCCTCACTACCACTGGCGGCAGTATTGCCGGAACAACTAAATCCGGCAGTAACAGAACATCCGAAGATAAAGGCGCTGCCATTACTCAATCGATCAAATTAGCAGAACAACTTCACGGAGAAGGTAAAACCAGAAAAGCCATCAATGAACTGGAAAAAATACTTCCTAAAGTAGAACTTTTGGAAGACGAAGTATTGCTGGAAAAAACATATCGATTGCTCTATGAATATAACACTGAATTAAAGAACAAGAAGAAGGCTGAGGAATTTGGCATTCTTTATAACCTCACAAAAACGGCGAGGGAAAAGAAAGAATTAGAAGCAAGCAACAAGAAGAAAGAACTCTTGCTTAAGAAGAACGCGACAGCGATCAATACGCTCAAAGAAGAAAATAAAAAAAGCGAATCGGATAAGGAATTGGCGCAGCAGGAAGTCTATCAGAAATCAACAGAGCTTCTTATTACGAGGGACTCTTTGGGAATTCTTGACTTGATTAATAGCGAGCGTCAAAACCAAATCAACTTATTAAACAAGGAAAAACAACTCAAAGAATTAAAAGTAAAAGAACAAGCGCTATTGATCAAAGAAAAGGAAGCTAGAGAACATCTTACCTGGGTTATTCTTGGCTCCCTGATACTTGGATTGATCACGTTAAGCGCATTGGCTTTTTACATTTACAGAAACTTACAACAGAAAAGAAAATACAGTGATCAGATTGAAAGTCAACTGCAGATCATTAGTCATCAACATGAGAATATTACCAATTCCATTACTTATGCACAACGCATACAAAATGCAATGTTACCTCATGAGCATAGTTTCCATCAATTATTTCCTGATTCATTTATTTTATTTAAACCCAAAGACATTGTCAGCGGAGACTTTTACTGGTTCTTTAACATCAATACGGGAAGTGCTCTGAACGATTACGAAATAAGTGGAGATGTTCCATTTAATCCCTCTCAAAAGGTGCTTGTAGCGGCTGTAGACTGCACTGGACATGGTGTTCCAGGAGCTTTTATGTCAATGATTGCTTACAATTTATTGAATATGATTGTCAGCAAAAACATACATGAACCCGATAAGATTTTATCAGAATTAAACAGGAGTGTTCGTTTTGCATTGCAGCAATATAAAAACGATAACAAAGATGGTATGGATATGGCCATATGCAGCATTGACCAGCAAAATAAAATCATTGAATATGCCGGTGCTAAAAATCCATTGATCATTATTAAAGATGGTGTACTGGAACATATTAAAGGTGACAAAGACCCTATAGGAGGATCGCAAGGTAAATCCGAGAGAACCTATACTAAACATACCATAGCCATTGATAAACCAACGACCTTGTATCTCCTATCCGACGGATATGAAGATCAATTTGGAGGACCTGAAGGTAAAAAATTTATGATCAAAAATCTCAAAGAACTTTTATTAAACATACACCATGAACCATTTGATAAACAAAAAGGAATTCTGGATAAAACTATTGAGGATTGGAAAGGAAGCAAAGAAAAACAAATCGATGACATATTGGTCATGGGCTTAAAGGTTAGTTAATTCTCTATTCACTTGCTTTCAAGGGCTCAAATTATTTAACTTAGCGTTGTAACTGATCCTTGATAATGGCCTACTATCTTACTCTTCCTTTTCTATACCTGATTTCAATTCTTCCCTTTTCCATTCTATATCTGATTTCAGATTTTTTGTATGTGATTTTCTATTACCTGATCGGCTACAGGAAAAAGGTGGTACTTGAAAACCTTAGAAAATCGTTTCCGGATAAAAGTCCGGAAGAAATTAATTTCATCTGCAAAAAGTTTTACCATTACTTTTGTGATCTTATTTTAGAATCGCTCAAGACTCTTACCATTTCAAAAAAGAATGTAAAAAAGCATGTCATATTTTCTAAAGAAGCAGAAGGTATTTTTAAACATTATTACGACAAAAAGCAAAGCATTGTCATTGTCATGGGGCATATGGGAAACTGGGAATTGACAGGTGCAGGCTTTAGTCAGTTTTCTTTTCATCAACTGAATATTCTTTATCATCCTCTAACCAATAAACGGTTTGATCAGTTGGTCTATCACATGAGAACACGTCTAGGCAACGGATTGTATGCGATGAATGAGGCATTGCGAGGCATGTTAAGAGATCGAGACAAACTGACTGCAACGGCATTCATTGCCGATCAAACACCAAGTCCTGAAGGAGCTTACTGGACAACTTTTTTACATCAGGACACTCCTGTATTTAAAGGAACCGAGAAATTAGCGACAAAGCTTAATTATCCCGTGGTATATGCTTCTGTGAAAAGAACAAAAAGAGGTGTATATACAGTGGACATGGAAGTCTTGGTAGAAAATCCCAAGGCTTGTGTAGAAAATGAAATTTCGGAAAAACATACACGTAAGCTTGAAAAGGATATCATTGCACAACCAGAGATATGGCTGTGGACTCACCGCAGGTGGAAGCACAAGCGATAATTCGCTAATCTTTTTTCGTTCAGATCACCAAGAAATTTTATAGCAGATACCTAAGGTCAGGTAAAATAGTTGTTTTTGTTAAAAAAAAGCACCTAAATTTCATCCACTTTTTATAGTTTTGCGTTAAACATAATTGGTTGAAAACAAACGCTGTACATGTTTCGGTTTCTGATAGTTTTATTTTTTATTCTTTACACTTCTCATCACGCAGCAGGTCAAAAACCTCCTTTGGTTTTTCATCATCTTTCAGTGGCGGATGGGTTATCTGAAAATACAATACGTACAATCACTGAAGACAAGAAAGGTTATATGTGGTTTGGCTGTGAAGATGGCCTGAACAAATACAATGGTTATGAATTTAAGATCTACAGAAACGATTTAAACAATCCGTATAGCGTAAGCAGCAGAAACATCACTTATCTCTTTACAGACAGTAAAGATCGTCTGTGGATTGTAACAAGCAATGGATTGAACTTGTATGATCCAATCTTGGACATATTTTATAATTTTAAAAATAATAAATATGCGGCGTTGAAACCTTTGTCTGGCAACATAGAAGGAATCACCGAAGATAAAGACGGTATACTATGGGTGACGACGAGGGATAATGGCTTGTTCAAGATCACATCACTGGACAAAGTACCCAGAAGGATGTCCCCTCCTTTCGAAGAAAACTGCAAGCACCTGGATTTTTTAATTCAAGACACGGATACGACGCTGATGATTGGAAGCTGGGACGGCCTTTTTACATTCAATATAAAAACAGAAAAATTTACTGACCTTAGACCTCTGTATGGCAGAGGTTATGAGGTGCGGAACATTTACAAGGATGAAAAACAAAATCTGTGGATCTCTACAACGGACGGCCTTAAGATTATTTCCAAGGAGGGGACTCTAACAAAATATGAGCATGACGAACAAAATACGAACAGTATAGGAGGCAATAACCTAAACAACGTGATTCCATATAAAAAAGATGTTGTATTGATCGGTATCGATGGTGAAGGCATAGATATGTTTGATATCAAACGACATCTCTTTTATCATTATTATGATGAATTATCAAGTCCGAATATTAATTCATTGTACAAAGATTCTAAAGGAGATATCTGGGCTGGCACTTATCTGAATGGCATGAACTATTCGAATACAACCACCAATCTATTTGTTCTCAATAAGAACAGTCCTTACACTACACGAAGCATCAATAGAGGAATTGTTACCGGATTTATAAAAGATGCCAATCAGAATTGC
>DATHPB010000298.1:0-2698 GCA_035484295.1 Cytophagaceae bacterium | reverse complement strand
GTTAGGGGTGAAGGATGAAATGTATAAATTTCTCAAGTTGATTTATAAGGTGGCTCAAGAGATCGATACTAAAAAGCCAGAAGGTAAATTACTTCATCCTGTTTTTGGCTATCTCACCGCATTGGAATGGCTTACTTTGGTGGTAAAGCATTTTGAAGCTATGAAAAAAATAAAAACGGAAATAGACAAATCTGTTCGTTCCAAGTACATCGTAGATGAATTAGAAGAACAGTATTAACAGGCATTGATGGTGTAGGTATAAAAAAAACTTCCGGTATAACCGGAAGTTTTTTTTATGTAAGAAAAGGAAAAATTACTTCGCTATGTTTTTCTTGATGTATCCTCCCATCATCTTTCCTGCTTTTGCATACGATTCAGCAATTCTTGAACCTGCATCAAAATCATAGCCCATTACTTGGCTTCCAGGGATGTTGTTTGCAGAGAATTTAGCTACAACATTAGATGGGTTTGCTGTTTCAACAAAAATGTATTCTACATTGATGAAGGAAGGTTTCTTCATGACACCGACATTGAAGCCTGGCTCGATGAATGTTGTTTTTAGAATCAAGGTGTACTTAGCATCTTTGTTGTCAGGACTGATCATCAAAGGAATGTCTTTTGCTTGGTCGTTAAACAATTCTTGAAACTTGGGTTGGTATCTTGTTTCTCTAGAGGCTTTCCATCCTTTTTCCCATTCGTCGGCTTTTGCTGCACCGTCTTTCTTTGTGATGTCTTCTCTCTTCTTTGTGATGTATGCTTGTTCATCACTGTAGTTACCTACCATCAATTTGCTGAAATCGTATTCTACTTTTAATTTTGATTCTCCTTTAAGTGCTTTGATGTCACCTGAAATAGATACTACTTTTTGCGCGATAACTTGGGTTAACGACAATACAAACAGAGAAAGAACGAGGATGATTTTTTTGTTGTTCATAAAAGTTAAGTTTAGAATAAAAGAATTTAACGATGTGATTAATAGAAAGGAACTGATATAAAAGAATAAAGCTCTGGTAAAACTTACGATTTACCAGAGCTTTAGTTATGATAAAAATAATTATTTAACCGTATCTATGTGTTCGATAAGATTAACTAATTTATTGGAATAACCCCACTCGTTGTCATACCAAGAAACGATTTTTACAAAGTTGTCATTCAACGCAATACCTGCTTTGGCATCGAAAATAGAAGTACGGGCATCACCTAAGAAATCGTTAGAAACCACTTCGTCTTCGGTGTATCCAAGTATACCTTTCATTTCGCCTTCTGAAGCTTCTTTCATTGCTTTTTTGATTTCTTCATAAGAAGCACCTTTAGCTAAACGGCACGTCAAGTCAACCACAGATACATCGGGAGTTGGTACACGGAAGGACATACCAGTCAATTTACCTTTCAATGCAGGAATTACCAAACCTACTGCTTTAGCAGCTCCTGTAGAAGAAGGAATAATGTTTTGATAAGCGCCACGTCCACCTCTCCAATCTTTAGCAGACGGTCCGTCTACTGTCTTTTGAGTAGCTGTTACAGCATGTACAGTTGTCATCAAGCCTTCTGCAATGCCGAATTTATCGTTCAATACCTTTGCAATAGGAGCCAGACAGTTCGTAGTACATGAAGCGTTAGAAACGATATTCATGTCTTTGCTGTAAGTCTTGTGGTTTACGCCCATTACAAATGTAGGAGTGTCGTCTTTTGCCGGAGCAGACAAGATTACTTTTTTAGCACCTGCATCAATGTGTTTTTGACCAGTTTCCTGTGTCAAGAATAAGCCAGTTGATTCTACGATATAATCAGCGCCGATTTCATTCCATTTTAAGTTAGCAGGATCTTTTTCAGCTGTAATGCGGATAGCTTTGCCGTTTACGACAAGTTTACCGTCTTTTACTTCGACAGAACCCTGGAAAATACCGTGAGTAGAATCATATTTCAACATGTAAGCCATGTAGTCTACCTCAATAAGGTCGTTGATTCCCACTACTTCAATTTTAGGGTTGTTAGCAGCTGCACGGAAAACCAATCTTCCGATACGACCGAACCCGTTGATACCCACTTTAATTGTAGACATATTCGATTTGTTTTAAGTTAAGAGCGTGAATCTGCTTCACGATAAGGGCTCAAACATACAAATACACGAGAGAAAAGTCAAACGGCATAGGTCTAATTTATAGGAATGAATAATATTAGGACTTTTTTTTAGTTTTATTTGGCAGGTTTGGAATAAACTCATACCTTTGCGTCACCATTTTGAAACATGGTCCGTTCGTCTAGGGGTTAGGACGCGTCCCTTTCACGGACGAAACACGGGTTCGATTCCCGTACGGACTACACAAAGGGACTGATTAATATTCGTATTAATCGTCCCTTCTTTTTTTGCCGTTAATGTTTGTGATAAAGAAGCGATTAACTTCATTACTTCATTGACTCTATTGGTTCGCCACTGCCTATTTGCCTTGTTGTAGTATATACCCTCTGGATAGACTAATTGCTGAAGGTTTTGTTTTGCACTATAGTTAGATTTTTGCCATTTATTACCAATGTTCATTGCAATATTCAAAGCGGTATCGATTTCTTTTTCGAGGTTCGACGATTTAAAATCAAGGTTGTTAAATTTGCTTTCGATCTCCTTCTTTTCTTCTTTGTATTTAGTGAGATATTTATCGTAAAGCTCTTTGTTTAGCTCTTCATTGATGAAGCGTTCTTC
>DATHPB010000297.1:0-5712 GCA_035484295.1 Cytophagaceae bacterium | reverse complement strand
CAAATCAATAACAGATACAATACCAGAAAAAGGATCGTCGTTCAAAGAATCACGTAAAGAACCTGAGAATTTTGTATAAGCTAAAGCCTGTGCCTCCATTGGAAGAGGAAAGGAATAAAGATCAAGATTTTTGATGTCGTCAATTTCTGACTTGGCATAAAACAAATCTTTGCTTTTGGTGTCGATGGCAAAATAATATTCATCGCCTTTACCATTGACCAATGGTCCAATGTTGCGCGGTTCATCAAACATACCGGCAATGTGTCGGGACTTATAGATATCGAAAGATAGAACCATTTTTTGGGTGGTATCAACATCTCCAAAATTTAATAGTTGTCCGTTGGAACTGAAATACAAAACATGTTCCTCTGGGTGATAAAAAGGAGATACATCATTGGCTCGGGTGTTAATGACAGGACCAACATTTTGTGCAGGTGTCCAAGTGCCATCAGGTCCTTTATAAGTAAACCAGATATCGGAAAGTCCAAAACCTCCTAAGCGATCGGAAGCAAAATATAAGGTATCTTCTGTGTGAGATAAGGTAGGGTGAGAATCCCAGTAAACTGTATTTACATTATGACCCAGGTTTTCGGGAACGCTCCAGGTGCTGTCTTCAAGATGTGATACGTACAGGTCACAACTTCCGATGCAATCGCGGCAGTCGTATTGAAAATCGGTCACCTTGCAACGAGCGAAGTACAATGTTTTTCCATCGCGTGAAATAGTAGCTGAGCCTTCGTTGCAATGAGAGTTGATCACGGGTGAAAAAGGTTGGGCTTCGTCCCAGAAACCATCATAGTTGATCGAGTAGTATAGATCTTCGTTTTCCCGATAAGCGAGCTTTGTTGCAGTGAGTTCTTTTTTTCTTTTAGTATAAATAAGCATGTTCCCTTGCACGTTCATTGTGGGACCATAGTCTGGATATTTTTTATCATTGATCAGTTCTCCCATGTTTAAAAAAACATTTTGAGGGGGAACGAGTGTGTCAATGGATCTTCTGTATTCTACAAGATCGTAGTAATATTCTAAAGGCACGTACTCATCCCGTACCACAAGGCTGTCGTAATGTTGATGAATTTGATCTGTTTGTTTAGGTTTGTGATGCTTGAGTGCAATCTGATATAAATAGATGGCCTGGTCTTTTTTGCCATTGATTTCATACAATTGTCCAAGCTTCCAAAGCATGTCTGTATTACGACTAAAGTTTTGGATACCAAAATTTCTTACGTATTCCTCCATCACAACTTGCAGGGCAGCAAAGTCTTTTTTCTTTTCTAGGTTTTTGATTTTGGTAAGTTCCTCTTCGTTAAAATAGAAAGGAATTTTATTGATGTTTGGAAATGTGACATAGAAACCCAAACGTTGATAAGCGGAAGCTTGCTCGGCTGCTGCCAATGCTTGCCCTTTAAGCCCTTTCTTTTTCTGAGCAAAGACGAATTGGCAGGTGCATGCCAAAAAGAAAAAAGTTAGAATATGTAAAAAAGCCCTATGTTTCATGTGTTTACGCAAATACAAATGCTTTTTCAGAGGGGTGGCATAAGTCTTGCGGATATTATAGCAATATTATATTTATATTGAATCTTTCATAGTATTAGCCTTAAAATGTCATTTTGACATTCTAATTATTACGCTTTCATGCAGAAAAAAGAAATTGATCCATTGTCTTATATACAAAGCTTAATTGATTCCGAGTCGGTCGATATGATCCCTCTGATCTCTCCTGAAGAAGAGGAGTTCATGAATACGGAAGAGTTGCCAGATGTGTTGCCAATTCTACCTTTGAAGAATGCCGTTTTATTTCCTGGAGTTGTATTACCGATCACTGTCGGTCGGCAAAAATCCATACGTCTGGTTAAAAAAGCTTACCGGGGGGATCGCATTGTAGGAGTTGTGGCTCAGGAGAATCAACAGATTGAAGAGCCTGGAATAGCTGACTTGCATAAAGTAGGTACGGTAGCAAGAATTTTAAGGATGTTGGTATTGCCGGATGGTAATACAACCATCATTATCCAAGGTAAGCGTCGTTTTGAAATAGAAGAGATGATTCAGGAAGATCCTTATATTACGGCGCGTGTAAAGTACCGTGAAGACATCTATCCGGATAAAAATAAAAATGAAAACAAGGCGCTCTTTCAATCGTTGAAAGACCTGGCTACTAAAATGCTTCGTCTCAACCCCGAGATCCCACAAGATGCTCAGATTGCTATTAACAACATTGAAAGCTCAGCTTTCCTAACGCATTTCCTTTCTTCTAACCTCAATGCAGACATCAAGGAGAAGCAAGTGTTATTGGAAACAGATGATACCAACAAACGGGCTACTCACTTGATGAGCCTTATGGATAAAGACATCCAGATGCTGGAGTTAAAAAGAGAGATTCAATCTAAAGTACATTCTGATCTCGATCAACAGCAACGAGATTATTATTTGCGTCAGCAAATTAAGACACTGCAAGATGAACTGGGTGGAGCAGAATCTAGTGATGCAGAAATTGAACGGTTGCGTTTAAAAGCAAAATCCAAGAAATGGCCGGAGACAGCCATGCAGCATTTTGAAAAAGAATTGAGAAAACTGGAACGCCTCAATCCCATGGCTGCAGAATATCCGGTGTCCATGAACTATGTAGAGTTTTTAGTTGATCTTCCCTGGGACGATACGACAAAGGATAACTTCAACTTGAACCGTGCCCGTAAGGTATTGGATGCGGATCACTTCGGATTGGAAAAAGTGAAGGAAAGAATATTGGAGTACCTTGCGGTGTTGAAATTGAAAAACAACATGAAGGCTCCTATTCTCTGCTTGTATGGCCCTCCTGGTGTGGGTAAGACATCTTTAGGAAAATCGGTTGCCAAGGCACTGAACAGAAAATACATTCGCATTGCTTTAGGTGGCGTACATGATGAAGCGGAGATTCGCGGACACCGGAAAACATACATCGGTGCGATGCCTGGACGCATCATACAAGGCATTAAAAAAGCCAATTCATCTAATCCTGTTTTTATTTTAGATGAGATAGATAAAGTAGGTTCTGATTTTAAAGGAGATCCCGCCTCTGCTTTGTTAGAAGTATTAGACCCGGAACAAAACAATAGCTTCTCTGACAATTACCTGGAAGTTGAATACGATTTGTCAAAAGTGTTGTTCATTGCAACAGCCAACTCACTGGATTCAATTCATCCGGCGCTGAGAGACAGAATGGAAATCATTGAGATCAATGGTTACACGATGGAAGAAAAATTGCAGATCGCTAAAAAATACCTGGTATCGAAACAAACGGAAGAACACGGTTTGGAGCAAAATGCGTTCAAGGTGACAGATAAAGCGTTGGTTAAAATCATTGAAGATTATACCCGCGAATCAGGCGTCAGAAACCTGGATCGGAAGATTGGGGCATTGACCCGTAACATCGCAAAGTCTGTTGCCATGGAGCAGGAGTACCCGCAAGTGGTGAAACCTGAAGATGTACCGGCAATGATCGGCCCTGAAATCTTTGACAAGGAATTATACGAAGACGATGAGCATGCCGGTGTAGTAACAGGTCTTGCCTGGACTCCAGTAGGCGGCGAGATTTTATACATAGAAGCAAGTTTGAGTAGAGGGAAAGGCAGGCTAAATATTTCCGGTCAATTGGGAGATGTGATGAAAGAGTCTGCCAATGCGGCTTTGTCATACTTGCGGGCTCATGCCGACGATTTGAAAATTAATTACAAAATATTCGATCATTTTGACTTGCACATACACGTGCCTGCAGGTGCTGTACCTAAGGATGGTCCTTCTGCCGGTATTACCATGCTGACGGCTTTGGCTTCCGTGTTTACCCAACGTAAAGTCAAGCATAAATTGGCTATGACTGGGGAAATCACATTGCGTGGTAAGGTGCTTCCAGTGGGTGGGATCAAAGAAAAAATACTGGCAGCTAAAAGATCCGGAATCAAGGAGATCGTCTTGTGTGCCAAGAACAAAAAAGACATTCTGGAAATAAACGACGATTACATCAAGCAGATGACTTTTCATTATGTAGAAAACGCCAACGAAGTTTTATCTATTGCACTTTTGAAGCAAAAAGTAAAACAACCTATTGATTTGAGCGTTATAGAGGTAAATCAATCCAAAGCATAATTATTTTGAAACACTTCCTTTATTTTTTAGCTACTTATATGGGTAAGGTCATGTTTTTGACACTCTTCTGTGTCGTTCATGTTTTTGCACAAATAGGTGGGAAGAATGCCTTCCAGTTTTTAGAACTTCCGGCAAGCGCGCATGTTGCGGGTATTGGGGCAGAAAATGTATCTGTAGTGGATCGTAGTGTAGGTACCGTATGGCAGAATCCAGCCCTGCTTTCCGACACCATGAACCATGACCTTATGCTGACGGCGCATCCCTATTATGCAGGTATTTTTCATTCGCATCTGCAGTATGCTACCCGTATCAAGAATGCTGGATTGTGGTCCTTTGGAATGGTCTATTTTAATTATGGGCAGATTGATCAAACCCTGGCTAACGGAACATCTGTCGGTACCTATAATCCTAATGATTTTGCTTTTGCGGTGACTAAATCACATACAATCGGCTTGTTTAGTATTGGTGGAACGTTAAAGCTTGCTGCCTCTCAAATCAAAGCCGGATACAGTGCAGCAGCTGTGCTGGCTGATTTTGGCGGAGTGTTCAAACACCCTAAGCGCAATCTTTCCGTAGGATTAGTAGTTAAAAATATAGGGTTCCCATTGAAAAATTATTACAAAGAGGAAGCTGACCTCACCATGCCATTGGATGTACAGCTTGGCACTACTTTCAAACCGACTCACTTGCCTTTTCGTATTTCCGTGACCGCTCAGAAATTATACCAGTTTGATATTTCATACAATGATCCTTCTTTAAACCAGCAAGTCACTTTCGACGGAACGGCAGAAGTCAAGGAAGAAAGTGTGTTATCAAAAGGATTCAGGCATTTTGTCATAGGAGCAGAATGGTTGTTAAGCAAAAACTTTCATGTTCGTGCAGGATACAATGCGTTGATCAGAAGAGACCTGAGACTGCAATCGAAGTCGGGAGTAGCTGGTATATCCTGGGGTTTTATGTTGCGCGTCAAGAAATTTGAATTCTCATTCACCCGATCCTACTATTATGTTGTAGGTGGTACCAATTACATAGGATTGGTTATCAATACCAACGATCTTTTCCCAAGGAAAAATAAGTAAGTAAGCATTTCTTATGGATTATAATAAAACAGAAGACAATAATCAATTGTACTTGACACCTCGTCAAATCGTATTGGAGCTGGACAAATACATCATTGGTCAACATAATGCTAAACGACATGTGGCAATTGCTTTGCGCAATCGATGGAGAAGAATGACAGCTTCTGAGGAAATGAAGAAGGAAATTGTTCCCAATAATATTTTAATGATTGGATCTACTGGCGTAGGAAAAACAGAAATAGCACGTCGTCTGGCTAAAGTAGCAGACGCTCCGTTCACTAAGGTGGAAGCCAGTAAGTTTACCGAAGTGGGTTATGTAGGCAGAGATGTAGAGAGCATGGTTAGAGACCTGGTAGAGCAGTCTGTACACATGGTGAAAGCTCAGAAGAAAGAAGAAGTTTATGCACGGGCTACTCAAATGGTGGAAGATGTCATCCTTGATGCATTGATCCCTCCCTTGAAAAAGCAAAGTGGATTTTCTACTTCGGATTCTTCCGACGAAGAGTTGAACGAA
>DATHPB010000296.1:0-2209 GCA_035484295.1 Cytophagaceae bacterium | reverse complement strand
GGAGGCTTTCGGCATGAGAACATAATCCATTATAGAAGTGATGAGCAAGGGTAATAAAGAAGGGGCGATGAGGCCAAGCATTCGGATTTTTCAGGTAAGCCACATTGGCTTCGAGGTTTTGCCATGCGTTTGGATCACGTGTATCGTTCCCTTCACAAAACAAATGTCCACCTTCTACACTTAACAATACATAGATGATATCTTGTGAAGAATCTATTTCACTATAAGAAGAAATCATTTTATATTTTCCCTTTCCTCCACTGGCAACCTGATCATCCAATAGTTTTAGAAACCCGTATTCATGTTTAGTGTCTTCCCAGTAGTTGAATTGATCCGATAATACAGCATTGATACGGCTCTTACCGATGGCGGTGATCATGTTGCCGATATACGTGCGTACTTCCTGGGGAAAGTCTGCTTTGGTATTGAAGAATCCTTTTTCAATGGGATAAAGAGATACCACGACTACTTTTAACTGTCCATTGCGCATGGAAGAGAAATCAGCTTGCGTATAAACAGAAAACCCCGCAGTGTTTTCTTTTGCCTCACTGATAAGGCTCACACGATCCTTGTGCCAGATACAGGATTCAGAGTACAAATCATACGAATTGTGAAGTTTTCCTCTTTCGTTATCTACATAATAACTTTTACCATAAGGTTTCAAAGTAGGATGTACATGAAAGTCTATAAAATTGGCCATGTCTTTTACATTTAAAAATGAATGGATCTGGTACTTAAGATAAGAGTTCTTGACGATAAGCAATCCATTGTCTTTGCTTTTTATTTTGAAAGCAAAGATGTTGAAACTGACAATGTTTCATTGCAGTGTTGTGGAATTTAAAATGCGGAAAGAGAAATCATAATTTCAAATAAAACTCAAATCATAACATTCAAATAATCGAACTGGAAAAAGAAAAAGAATTAAGAATCATTATGAATTACAAAAAAGATGGATGAAGATTAAACAATAATAGAAACAATAAAATTAGCCTTCCTCGTATATGTCCCTTGTAGATAAAATGAAAAAGACCTATAGAATTAATTATCTACAGGTCTTAGATTGGTGGTGATGAATGGAATCGAACCATCGACACAAGGATTTTCAGTCCTTTGCTCTACCAACTGAGCTACATCACCAGCTCATTTGAGTGTGCAAAGATATTTAAATTTTATATTTTTAAAAAAATAATCCAAAATAAATTAAATTAAGGCATGCATATACTTCCTCAATTCATTTTTGCTGTACTATTGGCCGTAGCAGCATACTTTATTTTCCGAAGCGTCAGCAGGATCAGGTTTAATATACTGCTGGGTAAGTCCTATGAGCCAAGCTCTTCTATACCTGAGCGTTGGATGAACATGACCCTTACCGCATTAGGTCAGCGAAAGATGTTTAAGAAGCCGTTGCCTGCCATCTTGCATATCTTTGTTTACTTAGGCTTTCTCATTGTCAATGTTGAAATGCTGGAGATTGGTCTGGATGGATTATTGGGAACCCATCGTTTGTTTGCTGCTCCTTTAGGCTCTTTCTATACCTTCATCATCAACGTATTTGAGTTTTTTGCTGTCGCTGTAATCATTGCTTGTGTTATATTCCTGATCAGAAGAAACATTGTACACGTCAAGCGATTTATAGGTAAGGAGATGACACAGTGGCCAAGGCTAGATGCCAATTTGATTTTGATCTTTGAAATTTGTCTGATGATTGCCTTTCTGACTATGAATGCCGGTGATAAGTTATTGCAGGGGCAAAATGATCATTACATTGCCACAGGAAATTTTATGTTTAGCTCCTTGCTTGCATCATTATTGTCCGGGCTTTCGGCTCCTACATTGTTTGTCCTGGAAAGATCGGCTTGGTGGTTTCATATCGTTGGCGTGATGTTCTTTGCCAATTATGTGTTTTATAACTCTAAGCATTTGCATATTTTCTTTGCTTTTCTCAATACGTACTATGCGCGTTTGACTCCTCAGGGCAAGGTAGACAATATGCCTTCTGTAACAAAAGAAGTACAATTGATGCTGGGTATGACACCTACAGACAATACACCTGCAGATCCATCGACACCGATGAGGTTTGGTGCGAAAGATGTGCAGGACCTCAGTTGGAAAAATTTAATGGACGCATACAGCTGTACCGAATGCGGCCGCTGTACCGAGCAATGTCCGGCTAATCTTACAGGTAAATTGTTATCGCCTCGCAAGATCA
>DATHPB010000295.1:0-4483 GCA_035484295.1 Cytophagaceae bacterium | reverse complement strand
CTTCACTTGGCAAAGTTAAGGATTTTCAACGAACCAAATGCTGAAAGCTTTCCAGGATTATATAAAAGAACAACGGCTCCTCATGCCACAAGCCAAGGTCATTGTGGCATTAAGTGGTGGAGTAGACTCGATGGTCTTGGCTTATCTGTTGCAACACAGTGGGTTTAATATTGAAATAGCCCATTGCAATTTTGGATTAAGAGGCACCGAATCAGATGCTGACCAACAATTTGCCAAAGCATTGGCCACACAGTGGGCAATGCCTTTCCATACCATCAAGTTTGATACGTACCATTACAGTCATCACCACAAGGTATCGTTGCAAATGGCGGCACGCAAATTACGTTACCAATGGTTTGATGAACTACTGAAAAGTACCGCCAGTGAAGCCGTTGCCGTTGCTCATCACCTGGACGATCAGGTAGAAACACAACTGCTGAACTTGATAAGAGGAACAGGATTTCCGGGATTAAGAGGAATGAAAAACAAAAGAGGACACATCATCCGTCCCTTGTTATTTGCCAGCCGTCAGGAGATCGAACAGTTTGCCCGACAGGCAGGTATTTCCTGGAGAGAAGACTCCTCAAATCAAAACAGCAAATACAAAAGAAACTATATCCGTCATCACATCCTGCCTGCGTTTGCAAAAATAAATCCTTCCTATAGAGATGCCTTTGCAAAGCTGGAACAGCACGCTTCCTGGGCGGAGAAGGCGATGGAGGAAAAGCGTTTTTTCTTCCAGAAAAAATGCTTGACGACTTCCGGAGAAAAAACGCTGATCTATCTCATGAAATGGCACCTGCTGAGTGAAAGTGAGTTTTTCATGAAACTCCTCTTGGCAGATTATGGATTTCCAGCCAAAGACATCGGACAACTGTTCAAGCAATACCCACCGCAAGTAGGCACACAACTTCAAAGCAAAACTCATAAACTCCTTATCAACCGAGACCATTGGTTGCTTTCACCTTTGCACACAACAAAAAATAACGCGACATACATGCTTCAAGGAGATGAAGGTTTGTTGGAGACAGAAGAATTTCGTTTGAAATGGAAAATCATTTCCGAAGCACCTTTCCCTGAAATCAGCAAAGATGCAAACGAAATCACTCTCTCTGTTCCGCTACACCAACAAGAATTGAGCCTCCGTTTCTGGCAGGAAGGTGATCGGTTTTCTCCACTGGGAATGAAAGGAGAAAAAAAACTAAGTGATTTTTTCATTGACAACAAAATAAACCTGGACCAAAAAAGCAGGATTCCTCTGCTTTGCATTGACGGTGAAATAGCCTGGATCTGTGGCCTACGGCCAGCAGAACCTTATAAACATTCAAAACAGGCTCAAAAAGTACTTTGGGCACATTTTGAACAGCGCGGCTAAGCTATTCCTTTTGATTTATCCATTTCTTTGATAAATTCGACCTCTCAACATAATTCATCATAAACCCTAATAACATGAAAGTAACTGTAGTTGGAGCTGGTAACGTAGGCGCTACTTGCGCAGATGTACTCGCTTATCGCGAAATTGTTAACGAAGTTGTATTACTTGACATTAAAGAAGGTGTCGCTGAAGGCAAAGCGCTTGACATTTGGCAAAAAGCACCGATCACACTATACGATACAAAAACTGTAGGTGCTACTAACGACTACAGCAAAACAGCCAACTCTGATGTAGTGGTGATTACTTCAGGTCTTCCCCGTAAACCAGGCATGACCAGAGACGACTTGATTTCTGTCAACGCTGGTATCGTTCAACAAGTAACTGAAAATGTGGTGAAGCATTCTCCAAATGCGATCATCATCATTGTATCGAATCCGTTGGACGTAATGACCTATTGTGCTCACATCACGTCAAAACTTCACCGCAACAAAGTAATCGGAATGGCGGGTATCTTGGATACAGCACGTTACAGGGCTTTCCTAGCGGACGAAATCGGTTGTTCTCCAAAAGAAATTCAAGCGATGTTGTTGGGTGGGCACGGAGATACTATGGTTCCACTTCCTCGTTATACTACTGTTGGTGGCATTCCTGTTACCGAGCTGGTAGCTGCAGATAAACTAAACGCAATCATCGAAAGAACTAAAAACGGCGGTGGTGAATTGGTAAAACTAATGGGTACATCTGCATGGTATGCTCCAGGCGCCGCTGCTGCTCAAATGGTAGAAGCGATTGTGAAAGATCAGAAAAAAATTGTTCCGGTTTGTATCAAACTAGAGGGAGAATACGGTATCAACGATTGCTACCTAGGCGTGCCTGTAGTATTGGGTAAAAATGGTATCGAAAAAGTAATCGAGCTGAAATTGAACGCAGAAGAAAAAGCGTTGCTTGAGACTTCCAGAAAACACGTGAAAGAAGTGATGGCTGTATTGGACGGTCTTACAGCGAAAGCGTAGTTTTTACTAAATGTATTAAAAGGTTCGGCTTATTCAGCCGAACCTTTTTTTTTATCATGCCCCAATCTTTTCAAAGTCAGCATATCCTCTTGAAAATTCTCACAAACTCTTTCTACAAATAATATAACTTTTTCATAAAATTCGAATGGCAAAAGAATTGCTAGCTTACTGAAGATTTATCTCATTAACTCCTTTCACCATGCTCAACTTTGAATTTAAAAATCCTACCAAACTTTTTTTCGGTAGAGGGCAGATCTCTGTTCTTGCTAAAGAAATTCCCACTACAACCAAGATACTTTTGCTATACGGCGGAGGAAGCATCAAAACCAACGGGATCTACGAACAAGTCATGTCCACCCTTAATCAGCACAAGGTAGTAGAGTTTAGGGGCATTGATGCCAATCCGGAATACGACACACTGATGAAAGCACTGAACATTATTAAAACACAGGACATCGATTTCTTATTGGCTGTTGGTGGTGGTTCTGTAATTGATGGAACAAAATTTTTAAGTGCCGCTGCTTTATACAAAGGTAATGATCCATGGGAAATTCTTTCTCAAAAAGTACGCACAGAAACTGGAATGCCATTCGCGACTGTGCTTACATTACCTGCAACAGGTTCTGAGATGAATTCCAGTGCAGTGATTACACGTGCGGCAATCAAAGAAAAACTAGCCATGGGTGGACCCGGATTGTTTCCTCTGTTTTCTATTCTCGATCCGCAGGTCGTAAGTAGCATTCCCTTGCGTCAATTGCAAAACGGAATCATCGACGCCTATATGCATGTGCTGGAACAATACCTCACCTATCCCATAGGGGCTTTACTACAAGATCGTTTTGCAGAAAGCATTTTAAAAACATTAACAGAAGTCGGACCAGCGATCATTAAAGATTCTTCCAACTACAATGTAGCCTGTGAATACATGTGGTGTTGCACCATGGCGTTGAATGGCCTCATTCAGAAAGGCGTACCCAACGATTGGGCCACACATATGATCGGGCATGAGCTCACCGCTCTATTGGGAATAGATCATGCACGCACACTCGCGATTATAGTACCTCATCTTTACCACTATAAATTCGAAAATAAGAAGAACAAACTCGCCCAATATGCAGAGCGCATATGGAACATTACACAAGGTTCCGTAGAGGAGAAGGCTCAGGCGGGCATACAGAAAACATCTGATTTCTTTCATCAACTAGGTGTATCTACCAAACTGTCTGATTACACACAAGCATACGATAACATCGCTTCATCCATTGAGGAAAGATTTACTCAGAGAGGATGGACAACTTTAGGTGAACGCAAGGACATCAATCCCTCTGACGTAAAGAAAATCATAGAAATGAGTTATTGAAATATTATTTCCTTTGCCATACATTCATGATACGAATGGGAACAACGGCATTGTTATTGTCTTTACTTTTTCATTCCATAAACAACCGTTACCATGCCTAAAAAAATCATTGTTATAGGAGGAGGATTTGCAGGAATCAACTTTGCCAATCACGTTAAAAGTAATAACTACGAGATTATACTCATTGATAAAAATAATTACCACCAGTTTCAACCGTTGTTTTATCAAGTCGCCACCGCAGGCCTTGAGCCGGCTGCCATCTCTTTTCCTTTGCGAAAGTTTTTTCAGAAACAAAAAAACATAAAGCTCAGAATTGCTGAAGTAACAAAAGTCAATGCCACTGAGCATACCATCGAAACAAGCATAGGAAAATTGGATTACGACTATCTTGTTATTGCTACAGGCGCCGACACCAATTATTTTGGCAACAAGGCGATAGAAGAAAAAGTGCTGCCGATGAAATCTGTGAGTGAAGCTGTATTTCTTCGCAACAGAATTTTGCAAAATTTTGAAGATGCATTGACTGCTACTGAAGAAGAAAAAGAAGGTCTGATGAACATCGTTGTAGTAGGAGGAGGTGCTACAGGTGTAGAGGTATCAGGTGCATTATCCGACATGAGGTCTTATGCACTTCCTAAAGACTATCCGGAAATAGATTTCAAAAAAATGAACATTTATTTGGTAGAAGCCGGAGATAGAACATTAGCAGCCATGTCTTCCGAATCTTCTCAAAAA
>DATHPB010000294.1:0-3010 GCA_035484295.1 Cytophagaceae bacterium | reverse complement strand
CGTCAACCGATCAATTAGTGTGTGTAATAGTTTTAATTTGCGTTGAATTTACCGTAATTGTACAGCTCTTATTACCTTAAAAGGTGTAAAGAGCTTTAACGACAAGGCAAACCCTCAACTCATGCCCGGCCAACTGCCCTCATCATTCATTGGAAGTTATCCCGCGTTCACGAAATGTCCTGAAAGCAAACTCCCCGAATTTGCATTCATTGGTAGATCAAACGTTGGCAAATCTTCTTTGATCAATCACCTTACAGGCTATAAACAATTGGCTAAAACTTCTGCCACACCGGGAAAGACACAATTGATCAACCTTTTCGAAGTAAGCAAATCCTGGATCCTTGCAGACTTACCTGGTTATGGATTTGCCAAAGTATCAAAGGTAAACCGAGAAAAGTGGGATAAAATGACAAAGGATTATCTTCGCCACAGACCGAATCTCGCGATGGTCATGCTGTTGATTGATTCTAGAATTCCTCCTCAAAACTCCGATATAGCGTTCATCAATTGGTTAGGAGAAAACGGACTTTCTTTTACCATTGCTTTTACCAAAGCAGATAAACAATCTAAAAACGCCACTGAAAAACTGATCAGTGAGTATTGGAAAGTATTGAAAGAATCGTGGGAAGTTTTCCCCATGCACATCATAACTTCTTCTGTTTCAGGAATGGGTCGAGAGGAATTGATGGAATCGATTGAAATTGCCTGCTCAAATTATATGGAACAACAATAAATTTGAGTATATTTTCTTTATGTCTTATTATTGTAATCTCTAAACCACATTAAAATATGAAAAAACTTATCCTCCTCTTTGTGCTTATTGTTGCGGCATGTTTTCATGCACATGCTCAATCACCTAATTATGCACCTCCTGAAGGAAAGGTA
Organism: Cytophagaceae bacterium; assembly: GCA_035484295.1. Taxonomy (GTDB): domain Bacteria; phylum Bacteroidota; class Bacteroidia; order Cytophagales; family Cytophagaceae; genus JACMQM01. The sequence continues at coordinate 2,125 of DATHPB010000294.1, read as the reverse complement.
GTGCCTGTGGCCGAATATTACGAAGGTGGCAAAGATGCGATGTATAAATTCATCAATCAAAACATCAACTACCCTGTCAACGCTAAACGCAACCGTATACAAGGAGAAGTAATCATTACGATTGACCTCGCAGCAGATGGAAAAGTATCGGGAGCAAAAGTGGTAAAAAATGTTGGTGGAGGATGTGGCGAAGAAGCGTTAAGAGTCGTGAAGCTTTTAAAGTTCAAGGCGTCCGGATTCGGTACCAGACAAAACGTATCTGTTTACTTCAGGTTATAATATTGAATTACGTTAAACTTTACACATACATTTATTTTCATGGAATTAAGAGAAATTGCAGCAGTTACAGGACGTGGTGGACTCTTTAAAATTGTACAACCTACCCGCACAGGAGTAATCCTTGAGAGTATAGACAGTAATGCTACTCGTTTGGTAGCAAACGGTAATGATCGTGTATCTATCTTAAATGAAATTTCTATTTATACAACGGATGCAGACGGATCCAAACCATTGGAAGCTGTTTTACAATCTATCAAGTCAACTTTTGACGCCGACTTGCCTGTTACTCCAAAGTCTTCTCCAGAAGAGCTGAAAGCCTTTATGAGCAAAACCTTGCCGGAGTATGATGAAAATAGAGTGTATGTTTCTGACATTAAAAAATTGGTGGCATGGTACCTTATTCTACACACCGCTTATCCTGAATTGCTTTCCACCCAAAAAGAGGAAACGAAAGATGTGAAGAAAGAGCAAACAGAGAAACCGGAAGAAGCGGAAGACAAACCTGCCAAGAAAAAAGTAGCCGCTAAAAAGACAGCAAAATAACACCGATAAAAAAAGGAGCTGTTGCTCCTTTTTTTATGACTTACTCCTTATCTCCACCCAGGTAAAAGCGTAACCCTACAGTGATCAAATTATGATACTTTGCAACCGTATTGGGCACATGGCTATTGAAACGTATCAGCGAATATTGGTAGCGCATAAGTAATGAGATATTTTCTGAAGGGAAAAATTCAACCGCAGGTGCTATCAATAGATTAACCCTGTCATCTTGAAATGCGGGTGTTGTAAAACCCGTTCCATAATCAATTTTATCATTGAGTAAAACGGAAGGAGTAATACCCGCTTGAAAGCGGAATCTCTGGTGTGCCTGCCAGGAGAAGACCAACGGAATATCCAAGTAGTCCATCTTCCATTTAAAATACAGAATGGAATCTTTGGAAGATGTTTTGCTCCCTTTTTCCATGAATTCTAATCCCAACAATAAAGACATGCGTTTGGTCAATTTCCTTTCTACTCCAAGTCCTAGCATATAACCGGGTTTATGAAATCCACTCAGGCGATCACCGTCTATTTGGCATGCATTCGCGCCTACGGTAATGATCCCTTTGAACGATTGTGATTTCACTTCCTTGCCATAGAAAAGAAAAGATACAGTGAGTAAACAAACTGTTTTCCATTTGAGGTCAACAATGCTTTTTAAATACATAATGGCAGCAATTAAAATGAATGACTTTTTTTCTCAACTCAACACTTTGCAAACAAGCACGTCACTGGACGAAGATACTGTTTACTCTTTTATTCACAATGGGTTGTCAGATCTATTGGTTCGTGATGTTCAATTACTTTTTCAACTGTTATACAGAATCGATGTGAAAGAAAACCTAGTGAAGGAAATTTTCAATCGATCCGAGCAATCGGAAGACATTGTGCATCAACTTACATTGTTAATCATTGAGCGATTAAAACAAAAAGCGGAGATCCGACGTCGCTACACTTCAGAATAAATCAACGGTTATTTTTCTGATCTTCTTGCACGATATAATCCACGAATCCATTGGCAGATCGATGCAGCATCTCATAGACTTCTTTGAATCCGTCAAGTCCTCCATAATAGGGATCAGGTACATTTTTATCATCAGTCGCCATAGGATCAAAGGACCGCATTAAAAATAATCGATCGTGCGAGGCCATGTTTTTTAATGCGTTATAATTATCTGTATCCATCGCCAGAATATAATCAAACGTTTGAAAGTCGGCTAATTTCACCTGACGTGCTTTGTGATAAAGCGTAATACCATTTGAGGAACAAACCTGTTGAGCACGATGATCAGGATCACTTCCGATA
>DATHPB010000293.1:0-4533 GCA_035484295.1 Cytophagaceae bacterium | reverse complement strand
TCCTGAACCTGTGAAAGGTACTGTAAATGCACCAATCGCTCGCAGTCAGAAAGACCGGAAGATCATGGCGGTGTATGACAACGAGGAGCAAGGTAAACGTGCTGTGACACATTATAAAGTGCTGGAAGATTTGCAGTATGTGTCGTTGATACAATGCAATTTAGAAACCGGTCGTACGCATCAGATTCGTGTGCATATGAAACACATTGGCCATCCTTTATTCAACGATGCGACTTATGGTGGGGATCGTGTGGTAAAAGGCACGGTGTTTTCAAAATACAAGCAGTTTGTAGAGAACTGTTTTGAAATAATCCCACGTCAAGCATTGCATGCGAAATCGATAGGATTCATTCATCCGACGACAAAAAAATTCATGCAGTTTGACTCCGAGTTACCGGAAGATTTCAAACTGGCTTTGGAAAAGTGGAAAGGTTATTCCAAAAACTAACAGGTATTGGTGATGGGTTATTTTTTCTTCGCTTCTTCCCAGTACACATTCATTTCATCTAAGGTCATTTCGTGTAATTTTTTCCCTGACTCCCGGGCTTTTTCTTCCAGGTAAGAGAAACGCTTGATAAATTTTTTATTCGTGCGTTCCAAGGCATCTTCCGGATTGATGTCAATGAATCGGGAATAGTTGATGATGGAGAAAAAAATATCTCCCAGTTCATCTTCCATTTTTTCTTTATTGACTTCTCTGGCGTGTGCTTCTTTTTCAAATTCATCCAATTCTTCCTTCACTTTTTCCCATACCTGATCTTTGTTGTCCCAATCAAATCCAGCGCCCCTGGCCTTTTCCTGAATGCGAATGGCCTTGACCATGGCAGGTAAGGATTTCGGCACACCGGAAAGAATCGTTTTATTTCCGCCCTTTTCTGTTTGCTTGATTTGCTCCCAATTTTTTTTCACTGCTTCTTCATCTTCTGCCACCGCGTTGCCATAAATATGAGGATGTCTGCGAATGAGTTTTTCACACAGACTGTCCATCACGTCTTTGATGGTGAAGTCGCCGGTTTCAGAAGCGATCCGACTGTAGAAAACAAGATGTAGAAGTATGTCGCCAATTTCTTTTTTTATCTCGTCCATATTTTTTTCCACAATCGCATCCGAGAGTTCAAACGTTTCTTCAATCGTTAAATAGCGCAGGCTATCGATGGTTTGTTTTTTATCCCACGGACACTGTTCACGCAGCTCATCCATTATTTTCAGGACATTGGCAAAAGATTGCAGTGTTTCTTCTAAACGGGGAGAGTCATTCATGATAATAATTTTTGATTCGTATGGTGAATCTTATAAAATAGTTAAATTTGAAAGTCCAACTTACAAATAATTTTAACGTGGTGTTGGACGGACACTAAAATAAAACAGCGTGACACTTATACAATCTATTTCAGGGATCCGCGGCACTATAGGCGGTACAGTAGGAGATAATCTCACACCTCAGGATGTCGTTAAATTTGCGTCAGCTTACGGGATGTGGTTATTGGAAAAAAACGAATCACCGAAAGTAGTGATCGGTAGGGATGCCAGACCATCCGGAGAGTTGGTGACACAATTGGTTTCCTCCACCTTGCGCAGTTTGGGTATTCATGTCGTTGATCTGGGTTTGTCAACCACTCCGACCGTAGAATATGCAGTTACACATCAAGCAGCAGCCGGAGGTATCGTGATTACTGCGAGTCATAATCCGGGCAACTGGAATGCATTGAAACTGCTGAACGATCAAGGAGAAGTCTTGACAGAAAAACAAGGTAACCAGGTCAACAAGTTTACAAAGAATTCCAAACTGCATTACGCAGAGTATAAAAAACTGGGCAGCTATACATACGACGAAACGGCACTGACCAAACACATAGAAGCTATACTTGCTTTACCCTTGGTGGATAAGGAAACTATTGCCAAACGCAATTTCAAAGTGGTAGTAGATGCTGTTAATTCTTCCGGTGGCTTTGCGGTACCACAATTGCTGGAAGCGCTTGGTGTAACTCAGGTGACCAAATTATTTTGTGAACCCAATGGAAATTTTCCGCACAACCCAGAACCCTTGGCCGAAAACCTTACGTTTATTTCCAGCGAAATGGAGCGTGGTCATTTTGATCTCGGTATTGTGGTTGATCCGGATGTTGACCGCTTGTGCTTTATCAAGGAAGACGGCAGCATGTTTGGTGAAGAATATACGTTAGTCACCGTAGCCGATTATATTTTAAAACACACCCCCGGCAATACGGTTTCCAATCTTTCCTCTACACGTGCATTGCGTGACATTACGGAGAAGGCGGGCCAGAAATATACGGCCTCTCCGGTAGGCGAAGCGCACGTGGTGGCCGCTATGAAAAAAACAAAAGCAGTCATCGGTGGAGAGGGTAATGGCGGCGTCATATATCCGGAGCTGCATTATGGCCGTGATGCGTTAGTGGGAATCGCCTTGTTCCTTACACATCTTGCCAATTATGGGAAACCGGTTTCCATGCTTAGAGGAACCTATCCGAATTATCAGATTTCCAAGAATAAAATTGAATTGACAGAAGACATTGATGCTGACGCAGTCATTCATGAACTCATCAAACGATACAGCCAACATCCTGTCAATACAGAAGACGGTGTGAAGATTGAATTTGACGATGAATGGGTGCAGTTGCGTAAATCAAATACGGAACCGATCATTCGTATTTATTCGGAATCTTCTTCCATGGCTACGGCAGATCACCTGGCTAAAAAAATTATGGGAGATATCCGTGAAATCCTAGAATCCAACAATGCCAATCTACCTCGATAACGCAGCCAGCGCACCGATGGACGAGCGTGTACTCGAAGCCATGATGCCTTACTTTACCCATAAATTTGGGAATCCCTCCTCTATACACAACTACGGAAGGGAAACCCGTGCTGCCGTAGAGAAAGCAAGAAGAACCATTGCCGAGATTCTTAATACTTCTCCGTCTGAAATCTTTTTTACTTCAGGTGGTACAGAAGCAGACAACATGGCGATCTTCAGTTGCATTCATACGTACGAGTTGAGCCATGTCATTACGTCTCCTTTGGAACATCATGCCGTGCTGCATACAGCGGAAGAATTGCAGGAAGACTTTCTTGATTTTGAATTGAGCAAGGTTGAGGTGGATACGCAGGGTGTAGTCAACATGGATTGTCTGGAAGCCTTGCTGGCTAATAATCCTGTTTCGTTGGTGAGTTTGATGCACGGCAATAACGAGATTGGAAACCTCAACGACATAGAGCGCATCGCTGCCTTGTGCAAAGAGAACGAAGCTTATTTTCATTCGGATACTGTGCAAACGATGGGACATTACCGTTTTGATTTGCAAAAACTACCAATCCATTACTTATCAGCTTCTGCTCATAAATTCCATGGCCCGAAGGGAACAGGTTTTCTATATGTGAGTGCAGAGGCGGCCCTGAAACCAATGCTATACGGAGGTCCGCAAGAACGCAACATGCGCGGAGGTACAGAAAATGTACCGGGTATTGTAGGCATGGCGAAGGCATTGGAGTTGGCATACGATCATTTGGATCATGACCGTCAACACATCACAGCATTGAAAACACGCATGATCAATCAGCTTGTAGCTCGTATTCCAGATGTCATGTTTAACGGGCTTTCTGGAGATCTGGGAAAAAGCTTGTATACTGTTTTGAACATCAATCTTCCTCCGGGAGATGAATATGAAATGCTGTTGTTTAACCTGGACATCGAGGGTATTGCGGCTTCCGCCGGAAGTGCTTGTACGAGTGGTACCCAGGTTGGTTCGCATGTCCTGGAAGCTATCGGTGCAAATCCCGATTCAGGATACCTGCGTTTTTCTTTCAGTCGAATGAACACCATGCAGGAGATTGATAGAGCAGTAGACGTATTGGAAAAAATATTGAAGCGATAATACACTATAGACACTTGTCAGTAGTCGCTCTTTATGATTTTTATCACTTGAATGTGATCGTTGAAAGTAACGATCAATGAGTATACACCGGCTGCGAATGGTGCTGTGTCGATATACAAAAGCAAGCCTTCTTCTTTTGCAGACACCTTATAAAATCCTCCGCATGTACTGACCAAAGCAATGGATTGCAAGGTTTCTTTTTGGTTATTGGCCATTTGCAGGTACAATCTTCCATTGCATGGGTTAGGATAAACACCGAGGGTTGAAGAAAGATTGCTTGCAGGGTATACTGTCTTTATCCCTAGATGAACAGTGTTTCCATCCAGATCCGTTTGAGATAAGCGGTAGTAAAGAATATCGTATGCTTGTACTTCATCGGTATAGGTATAAGAGATCAGTTGACGACTGTTTTCTTTTCCATATACTTTGGCAACAGGAAAAAAATGTATACCGTCTTTACTGCTCTCCAAGGAAAAGAAATCATTATTCATTTCACTGGCCGTTGACCAATCCAATTGGACATTGTATTTACCAATGGCTTTGGCGTTAAAATTTAAAAGCTCTACGGGTAAGGCACAACTAGAACTGGTAGTACTTTGCGGGATAGAAAGACCACTGAGTAGGCTACCTGCGCTACCAT